>CBFDBF010000001.1:0-26689 GCA_965602975.1 uncultured Gammaproteobacteria bacterium
CGAAAAAACAGCTCTTGCAAGTCTTGGCATAGCCGTAGATGGTACAAGATTCCATCATTAAAGGGTAGCGTCCCCTTTATTAAGGGTTAAGGTGATCCAACCTATGGATAAAGCTATCATTAACAAAATTCTGGTAGCTGAGGGGGAGTATGTTACCAAGGGGCAGCCGCTGATAGAGCTGGACAGCACCCTGACCGGGGCCAACCGGGACCGCCTGTTGAGTGAGCTACATAGTGCCAAGATGGATCTTGCGGTCAACCAGGCGCTGCTATCTCGCCTGGGCAAGAGTGATGATTTCAAGATAGATGCCGACTCTACTGAGCTGCAGTTTGGGCAGGATAGTATCACCGCAGATGATCCATTTTATCGGCGTATGCTGGATGAGAAGTGGCAGCAGTATCGAGCCAGACTCTCCTCTCTACAAAGTGCCGTCAGAGAGGCGGATGCAGGGTATGCGGCGACTACAGCTATAGTGGATAAGCTGCAACAGGTGCTACCAATTGTTAATCAACAGACGGCTAAAATAAAACAGATGCATGAGAAGAACTTTGCCTCAGAGAGCGAGTATCTGCAACTAAAACAGGAGAGTATAGAGAAGACACATGATCTAAAGGCAGAGCAGCAGCGTCTGGAGCAGTTGCAGGCATCCAGAGAGGAGGCAGAACAGAGGGTGACAGCACTTCGGGCTGAGACCAGGGTGGTCACGCTGGAGAAGATGACCGAGGCTAAACGGCAGCTTGCCATTCTACAGGAGGAGCTTAAAAAGGCCGCTGATCTGGATGCACGGCAGATACTCTACGCCCCGGTAGCGGGTAGAGTGCATGAGTTGACTGTAACCACTCAAGGTGGAGTGGTTACAGAGGCGCAGCCGATAATGAACATTATTCCAGACAAAGCCTCACTGGAGGTAGAGGTATTTCTCGAAAACAGGGATATCGGTTTTGTCGATAGAGATATGTTGGCAGAGATCAAGATCCACACCTTTCCCTTTACCAAATACGGTATAGTCAATGCGGCCATCAATACGATCTCTGATGATGCAACTATGGATGAGAAGCGAGGTCTGTTATATCGACTGCTGCTGACCATGGAGCGGGATACGATTATGGTGCAGGGGAGAGAGGTTAAACTGATCCCCGGGATGGAGGTCACTGCTGAGATCAAGACTGGTAAGCGCCGCTTGATAGAGTTTTTTATGGCCCCACTGCTGCAACACGGCAAAGAGAGCTTGAGAGAGCGGTAGCGATCTGTTTATACCCTATAATTAAGGAACTTCTGATTGATTTCTCTCCCCCTCCCTGCCTCCCCCACTTGTAGAGAGGGGCTAAATGGTATTAATCAGAGCCTCTCTAAAGTGTAAAGCGAGACCATCTGCCTGTTACTGCCCTACATAAAGCAGGGTCAAAACTTGGCAAGCGGTGCATATTGGGCTAGCGTAGCATATACGAAACATTATGGAGGTTGTGATGGGTAAGCTGATTAAATTTATCGCTTGGCTGCTGGGTGTTGTTCTACTACTGATTATAGTGGCAGTTATTGTTCTGCCGATGGTGTTTGACCCAAATGATTTTAAGGATCAGGTTGTGGCACAGGTTGAGAAGCAGACCGGCCGCACCATGCAGATCGATGGTGATCTTGGGCTTTCGGTGTTTCCATGGATAGCTGTGGATATCGGCAAGTTTACGCTGGGAAACGCTGAGGGTTTTGGTGAGCAGCCATTCGCTGCAGCCAATAGTGCGGCTGTTCGGGTCAAGCTGATGCCACTACTACAGCGGGAGCTGGAGGTGGATACCATCGGTCTGGATGGGGTGTTGCTGAATCTGGCAAAGGCCAAGGATGGGCGCACCAAATGGGCCGATCTAAGGGGTGACACTGCAGCCACGGCCGCAGAAGATGGTGGTGACAAGGCCGCAGCAGATCAGGGAGAGGGGCTGAACAGGCTAGCCATTGGTGGGGTTGATATTAGTGATGGCCGGGTGGTCTGGGATGATCAACAGAGTGGTCAGAGGTTTGAGATTGACCAGTTGAACCTGAAGAGTGGTGCTATTGTGCCGGGTAGTCCGGTTGGGCTGGAGATGGGGCTGTTGCTAAAGAGTAGTGCTCCTCAGTTGGAGTCCAGGCTGGATCTGGAGGGGACGGTAGAGCTGGATGATGAGGTGACTACGCTTAAGATAGGTGACTTGAAGCTGGCGGTTGATGCCACGGGAGAGGCGGTTCCACGGGGCAAATTGAAGGCGAAGCTGGAGACGGCACTTGCTATGGCGCTGGATGGTAGCTCACTCTCTATCAAGGGTCTCAGGCTCTCTTCGGGTGACCTCTTGTTGAGTGGTGATGTAGAGGGAAAAAATCTCGCTGCTACCCCAGCATTTAGCGGTGCCATCAAGTTGGCTCCAATCAACCTGCGTAGCTGGATGGCAAGTCAGGGGATGAGCGTGCCGGATACGGCAGATCCTAAGGCGCTAACCCAGTTCTCTGCCGATCTAAGTATGCAAGCCGAGGGGGAGAGTACTCGATTTGATAGGGTCTCTATAATGTTGGATGACACCAATATAAATGGTAGTGCCAGTTTGACTGGTGGGGTCATCGGTTTTGCCTTGAAGGCGGATACGATAGATCTTGATCGCTATCTGGCACCGGAGAGCGAGGGAGAGCCAGCGGCGGCAGCCAAAGGTGGAGGCGGTAGTGGTAGTGGTAGTGGTGGGGGTAAGGGTAAGGGTAAGGGTAAGGGTAAGGGTGAGGGTGAGGGTGAGGAGCTGTTTCCTGTTGAGATGCTGCGAGGCCTCAATCTGAATGGAACTATTACTATCGGTAAAATGATAGTAAACAAGCTGCTGGCAGAGAGTGTCAAAGTGACGCTGAAGGGTAGCAATGGCCGGCTAAACATTAGTCAGAAGGTTGGCAGTTTTTATCAGGGAAGCTACCAGGGGGCAGTGGCACTCAATGTTAGGGGCAAGACGCCAACTATGACTATCGACAGTGCTATGAGCGGCATCCAGGCTGGGCCGCTGTTGAAACAGCTAACGGATGAGGAGCGCCTGACCGGCAAGGGGCGGTTCAAGGCTAAATTGAATGCTAGTGGTAATAGTGTGGCGCAGATCAAGCGCACCCTTGGAGGTAATCTGGACTTTCGGTTTGAAAATGGTGCCGTTAAGGGGGTCAATCTAGCGCAGGTTATTCGTGATGCCAAGGCGCTATTTAAGGGTGAAAAGGCGGTTAAGTCGGACGATGACCAGCAGACTGATTTCTCTGAACTTAGCGGTAGTGGGGTTATTAAACGGGGGGTTCTGACCAATCGTGATCTGCTGATGAAGTCCCCCTATATGCGGGTTAATGGTGCTGGTAGTGTCAGCATGGTGTCAGAGAAGCTTGACTATGATCTGGGTACCACCATCGTAAATAGTGCTGCCGGGCAGGGGGGGGAGGAGCTGGAAGATCTAGAAGGGGTGTTGATTCCGGTACATCTCTCTGGCCCCTATTCCGATCCAAAGTACAGCGTTGATTGGGGCAAGATACTGGTAGATAGTCAGAAAGAGAAGCTGAAGGAGAAGTTCAAGGATAAGTTGTTGGACAAGCTAGGTGGCGGTAAAAAGGAGGCGGCAGCACCTCAGGATGGGGTGAGTACGGATGCGGCTAGTACGGATACAAACACTCCCGCTGAGCCTGTAGAGAAGCCGAGTGCCGAAGATGAGTTAAAGCAGAAGCTGAAGGATAAGTTGAAGGGATTTAAGTTTTAGCAAACCGCTGCTCTATTAGGTTGGACTTAAGTTTAATAATATTTGGAGTATGCGGTTGTGGACGTGGTTGGCAATATCACAATTTGCGGCCTGTTATCTATGGTACTACAGTTGAAATTAGGATAGGATTCAAGGTGATGTGCGAACGGACTGCTGTTTATGACTCTTCAGCGGCCCCATCATACTTAGGGTAAATAGGAGGATAGAGCGATGATTAAAAGTGCTTTTCTAAAAGTGGCTGTAGTTGCAGTTAGTCTTGGTTTGATGGCTGGTTGTGCTACGAATAGTCAGATGCAGGAAGATATTGCTAGAGCTCAGGCGACGGCTGATGCTGCACAGGCTACTGCAGATCGTTGTAACGAGCGTTGTGGGCGGATGGTAGAGAAGACTATGGCTAAGTAGTTTGCCGTATCTGCTTTACCTAAAAAAGAGCTCACCAAACGGTGGGCTCTTTGCGTTTAGGGTGCTACAACAGCGGTACCGGTATGCCTCTGTGTTCCAATGCAACCTCTTTGACCTGCTCCCAATCTAGTGTGTCTGCACGCCCCTGTAGGGCTGAATCTACCACCTGTTTTAGCATGTTGAGGTTAAACCCCTCGGCTAGAAACTGCTCGGAAAGGGGTGGGTGTACCTCTACATAGAGCTGGCCACTCCGCCAGCCAGCCTTGTAGGGCTGGTTAATGATCCGTATCTTGGTACCGACTGGAACCTGCGAGAATAGTTGGGATATGTCCTCTGGGTAGAGCCGGATACAGCCGTG
This sequence comes from uncultured Gammaproteobacteria bacterium, assembly GCA_965602975.1. GTDB lineage: Bacteria > Pseudomonadota > Gammaproteobacteria > Chromatiales > Chromatiaceae > CBFDBF01. The sequence continues at coordinate 4,495 of CBFDBF010000001.1, forward strand.
GCTGACCCGCATGCCGACACCATAGGGGCGGCTAGTACCATGTAGCATATATCCGGATAGGCTGAGATAGAGCGCGTAGTCTCCGAGTGGGTTATTGGGGCCGGGGCCGATCTGTTGTGGCAGTGTTTGGCCTCGTGCTTCCGCCTCTCTGCGGATTGATGCTGGTGGTGTCCAGGTAGGATGTGCCTTTTTCCGTACGATACTGCCACTGCTGACTGGGGTATTCCATCCCTCTCGACCGATCCCTAAAGGGTAGGTCTCCACCCGGTCGCCCTCTGGTGGAAAGTAGTAGAGCCGCAGCTCTGCCAGATTGATTACGATTCCTTCACGCGGGCCACTCGGTAGGATAAAACTGGATGGAACCATGATCTCGGTACCGGCACCGGGGAGCCATGCATCCACTCTAGGGTTAGCTGCGGTCATCTCGCGATAGCCTATATCGTGCAGGCGGGCTATATCGGAGAAGGTGTCCTCAAATTGCGCCTCCAGTGTCACCAAATCTCCAACCACATCCTCTCCCGGTTGCAGGGGAAAGCTGCGGGCTTGGCCGGCCACAGGGGTGAGAGCCAGCAGAGCAGCTAGAAATATACTCTTCATCTTAGGTGTTACCTATATTAGTATTGTACTATTGAGTAACATTTTTACATATTTGAGTATAGATTGCTTGGAGCGGGGAGGGGCCTGGTGGGTAGAACAGTACAGTGTGTTAAGCTGGGGCAGGAGGCCGCGGGCTTAGAGCGCCCTCCATATCCGGGTGATTTGGGGCAGCGGATCTTTGAGCAGGTCTCGGCAGAGGCGTGGCAGCTTTGGGTGCAGCAGCAGACCATTTTGATCAATGAGAATCGCCTTAGCCCGATTGAACCAAAGACACGAGAGTTTCTGGAGGGTGAGATGGAGCAGTTCCTGTTTGGCTCCGGCAACCATCAGGATGAGGCTTCAGAGTAGATTCTGCTTGACTATATCGGCCATGGCCGCTTTAATGTGGCTCTCTTTTTTGCCCAGGTAGCTCAGTCGGTAGAGCAGGGGACTGAAAATCCCCGTGTCGGCAGTTCGATTCTGTCCCTGGGCACCATATTTTTCTTATTTTTGTGTGTAGCTCTGGCTTCTACATGAGACACAGCAAGACTCTCCTTTATATATTTCTGGTTATCGCCACAGTTAGTGCGCCACTCCAGGCTGGGGTGATGCACTCTAATGGTGGCCGCTCCATTATGGCAGTACCTCTCTTGGCCGTATCTGGTACTGCGGCTATGTCTGATGAATCTGTACAGCTAATGCTGCACGACAGAGAGCAGCGTTACTGGTATTGGCTGGTGGTGGGAGCCATTATGCTTATATCTATGCTGCTGTTGATCTTGCGGGTGTTGTGGCTGAACAGGCAGCTGAAGCGCTCTAAGCTCTATCTGGAGAGGCAGTATGAGTTGATTTTGAATTCGGTGGCAGATGGGATCTATGGGGTAGATAGGGAGGGAAATTCAACCTTTGTGAATCGTGCCATGGAGAAGATAACCGGCTGGAAGGCGGAGGAGTTGATAGGGCGTAATCAGCATGAGCTGCTGCACCACAGCCATGCCGATGGTAGGCCACACCTACCAGAGGAGTGTCCGATCTATCTTACTGCACAGGAGAACCGGGCGCGGTTTGTGACCGATGATCTATTTTGGAGAAAGGATCATTCCAGTTTTCCGGTAGAGTACAGCAGTACCCCGATTCGGAATGAGAGGGGGAGTGCGACGGGTAGCGTAGTGGTGTTTAGAGATATTAGTGCGCGTCAGCAGGTGGAGGATGCGGCGCGGCAGCATCAGATGGAGTTGGCTCACGTAGCGCGTCTGAGCACTATGGGGGAGATGGCATCAGGTATTGCACATGAGATCAATCAGCCACTTACGGCCATTACCACCAATGCACAGGCCGGTGTGCGCATGTTGGAATCGGAAGCGGTAGATCCAGAAAAGGTGTTGGATCTACTGGAGCTAATCGGGAGACAGGCGGAGCGTGCCGGCGAGATTATACGGCAGCTGCGCCGGTTCGTGCGCAAGGAGCAGTTGGAGCTTACCTTAGTAGACCTGAACGATTTGGTGCGTGAGGTGGTTGTGCTGCTGCAGCCAGAGGCGAAGAGTGCAGCGGTCGATATCAGTTTAGAGCTGGATGATGCCATTGGCCTGGTTGCAGTGCAACAGATTCAGATTGAGCAGGTTGTCCTCAATCTTGCTCGCAATGCCATCGAGGCGATGGCTACAATGGATGCGGGTACGCGTGAGTTAACTCTACGCACCTCCGTCGGAGGCAGCAATGCAGTTATTGTCTCAGTGGAGGATAGTGGCCCCGGACTTGATCAAGATGTTATGCAGAATCTGTTTGACCCATTTGTGACTACTAAGCCGGATGGAATGGGGCTAGGCTTATCTATTAGCCAGGGGATTTTAGAGGCGCATCAAGGTAATATTTATGCTGATTCCAAGCATGGTAGAGGGGCACTGTTTCGATTTGTTCTTCCAGTAGCTACTAAGGAGCAGTTGTGACAGCAACAGTATTTATTATTGATGATGATCAGGATGTGCGCGATGCACTACAGCTGCTGATGGAGTCAGTAGGGCTGTCGGTAGAGTCATTCGCCTCGGCTCAGGAGTATCTGGATCAGTTTGAGCCGCAACGCTACGGCTGTTTGGTGTTGGATATACGTATGCCCGGTATGAGCGGCCTGGAGCTACAGGCTAGACTATCAGCAGAGCAGAGTCATCCACCTATTATCATAATGAGCGGGCATGGTGATATCCCCATGGCGGTACATGCAGTACAGGCTGGTGCCGCCGGATTTCTGGAGAAGCCCTGTAATGACCAGCTGTTGCTGGATAGTGTGCATCGCGCTCTGGAGCAGGATAGCAGACAGCGTGGTGCGGCCTCCCGTATCGCTGAAATAAGGGGGCGGTATGAGCAGTTGACCCCGCGTGAATTGGAGGTGATGGGGCAGGTGGTAAGCGGTAAAAGGAATAAGGTGATTGCGTCAGATCTTGGGGTGAGCCAGTCAACGGTAGAGGTTCACCGCTCCCGTGTTATGGAGAAGATGGGGGCCAAATCTATGTCGGATCTTATGCGTATGGTGATAGCGCTGGAAGAGTGTTAAGCAGTCTGCTTGGCAGATAGTAGTGTTAGCTCTTTTGGGCTCGGCCCGTGAGACGGGGGCGATATTAAATGACATGCGGATCAAGCAGGTTACAGGGGGAGCATTTAATGTCCGCCCAGCTGAGTGGTCACGAGCAGAACTCAACTCGGCATTAGGTAAAGTCATTAATGACTCAAATTGAAAATGTGTAATAGTGCGCATAGTTCTTGAATCTGTAAGACTCAGTCTGAATCGGTAATAAGTTTCGTAGCCTTTAGACCGCAGAGCATTTTTCTATTTTCCGATAAAGGCCGCGAGCATATTTCTTTTGCTTGCCCAAAAGAAAACAGGCGAAAGAAAAGGACACCCTGGTATTACACCCTACGGGTACCCTGTGCTTCTTGTTTTAAGCGGGGCTATCCATAAGGGGCGTCCTGCCCCAATGGACAGGATCGATATCCCTGTCGGTCCCCTTCGGGCCATTTCCGCATATATGATTAAAAAATCGTGGTTTGTCCATTTTTAACTGCGATACTTGGTGTAACACACGGGATTCGGGGTGTGCCCATAATTAATTATTGTATTGCGGAGAAAGGGATTGCTTGCACTCTAATGAACTAGAGTAGAACATGTTACTGTATACCACTATATTCGCGCATGTCGTACAATTAGCTGTTAGGCAATAAAAAAATCTAAGCAAACCGGGACAAAGATATCTAATGATATTTAAACAACTATTTGAAACGGATTCGTCTACCTTTACCTATCTGATAGCAGACAGCGATTCAGGCGCTGCTATTTTGATTGATCCGGTGCTGGAAACGGCCGAACGCGATTTACAGGTTTTAAAGGACATGAATCTGACGCTTACCGCTACATTGGGAACGCATGTTCATGCCGACCACTTGACCGGAGCCAGGTTACTGAAAGCTAAAACAGGTTGTAAAATTGCTTATCCTGCCATGGTGAAACATTCTTGTATTGATATCGGTATCAAGGAAGGAGAAGCATTCAAAGTTGGCAATATAGAGCTCAACCCATTGTTTACACCGGGACACACCGATCATCACCATGCCTATCTGATAGATACCCCGATACAGAAGTTACTGTTTACAGGCGATGCCTTATTGATTGAAGCCTGTGGTCGGACCGATTTTCAATCCGGTAGTGCAGAGGTTCTTTATAATAGTATTCATAATAAAATTTTCTCTTTACCTGATGAAACGCTGGTATATCCTGGTCACGATTATGAAGGACGGTTTATCACGTCTGTGGCACAGGAAAAGGTACGTAACCCAAGGTTGGGTGGTGGTAAAAGCAAGCAGGAGTTCATTAAGATAATGGACGGGCTTGATTTACCTTATCCGCGAAAAATAGATTTTGCTGTGCCTGGCAACGAGCAGTGCGGAATCTGTCCAGACAATATACCGGACGAATTTAAAGGCAGTTGCGCCATTTACGATCAGGGATAAAGAAAAAATTAAGAAGAATTAAGTGGTTAGCATCCTTAACTGCCAGTCTATATTTAGAGTATCGTTTGATTTAAACGGGAAAATATCAGGGGTTGTCAGGTGGTAACGTTAATCAGTTACTCCATAAGGATGCCGAAAAACAGCGCGGTGCTTGTTAATTTTAACATTACACATGAAAAATGATGATGCCCCCTTTTATCGCGCATTTTTCGTTCTCTGCTCTCGCTATAAACGCGTCGGTTACTGCTGGAGTTAGGCTATGAGAGCACAAAGATGTTACACATGATATGGGGTTGCGAGAATCCAAATGAATAAAAAAGATCACTGGGAAAATATCTATAAAGATAAGTCTCCTCTTGAAGTAAGCTGGCACCAAAAGAAGCCAACTATTTCACTGGCCCTCATCAAAAGGATCGCGCAGAATAATACTGATTATATAATTGATGTTGGAGGTGGCGCCTCTACATTATCTGATTTTCTTCTAGAAGATGGGTTCAATAATGTAACTGTTCTTGATTTATCCTCTAATGCCCTTGCGCACACCAAGCAACGACTGGGGGATAAATCCACTTTTATAGAGTGGAAGGTAGAAGATGTAATGAACTTTGTGCCTACTCACAAATATGATATATGGCATGACCGCGCAGTATTTCATTTTTTAACTGCTAAAGAAGATAGAGGGAAATACAAACAAGTATTAGAGTCGTCTATTAAGACAGGAGGTTGCGTAATTATTGCTGCATTTTCAATTGGAGGACCCAAGAAATGTAGTGGCCTTGATATAGTTCAATATGATGCAGTAAAGCTAAAAAGTGAATTAGGTAATAACTTTACATTTATTGAAGAAAGGTATGAAAATCATATTACTCCTGCAAGTAAGGAGCAGAAATTCGGTTATTATATTTTCACTAAAAATGCCTAATAAGAAAATTAAGTCGTTCGCTGCGCTCACTGAGACTCCGTAAAGCGGCACTGAACTAGCACCCCTTGTTTATAATGTTATGCTTTAAAAATACGAGAACAAAAATTATGAATATCCCAATGGTCATAGCAGGTGCATTATCACTACTAGCATTTTTTGCTCATGCATTTGTAGGCGATAAGGAATACGGGGTATTGAAACCAGAGACGGAAGCCCCTTCAAAAAATAAAGAAACTTGGGTGCAAGTAAGAAGCGGTTGGCATTGGGTTAGCGTAGACTTATTACTTTCAGGTGTTGTTCTGCTATTAATGGCAACAACTGAGATTATAAAAGCAAAAACAGAAATATCCTTACTCCTAAGCATTTACTTTTTTGTTTGTGGTATTGTTTGGCTTGGTACTGTTTTACTATCTAAAAGTGATAACAAACAAATTCTAGTTGTGGGTCAGTGGATTTTCTGTTTTCTCATGAGCGGTCTTATCTATGCTGGAACATAAGTAAGCATAACAAGCGACTGTGGCATCAACCTGAACCTCCCCCGATAAAACGGACACTAACTTCTAATAGGAGAGTGTTTGATGCCAAGATACAACCAACCGAGAAAGACTTGGAGATACATAGAAGAATTTAAAGCAGGCAGTACAGCTAAGCTATTTAGATGGCATACAAGTAAAAGAGGTTGCGGAGACACCGATGCTTAAGTTCATGTGTTTGACGTCAGGTGTCGCAAAGACAAAAAATGGTGAGGCCTCCCGTATCGCTGAAATAAGGGGGCGGCATGAGCAGTTGCCCCCGCGTGAATTGGAGGTGGTGGGGCAGGTGGTACGTGGTAAAAGAAATAAGATGATTGTGTCAGATCTTATGCGTATGGCGATAGCGCTGGAGGGGTGTTAAGCAGTTAGCTTGGCATAGAGCAGTGGTAGCTCTCTTGGGAGCTGGGATGGTTTGTGGATAAGCACATAGTTACCGCTGCCAAAGAGGTAGGGGAGATAGTCATTTCCACGACGATCAATGGTTACACAGAAGGGTTGCAGGCCGAGTTGTCGGGCCGCATTGACCGCCTGCCGAGTATCTTCTATACCGTAACGCCCCTCATACTGATCCAGGTCATTAGGTTTTCCATCGGTCAAAATTAGTAGCAGGCGTCGGCTTGCAGGCTGCTCGGTGAGTAGATTGGCACCGTGGCGGATGGCTGCCCCCATCCGGGTGTAGTATCCAGGTTTGATGGCGTTGATACGACCACGTATGTCGGCACTATAGCGCTCCTGAAAGGTTTTTATCTGATGAAAGCGGATCGGATCCCGCTTGCGCGAGGAGAACCCATAGATAGCGAAGGGGTCACTGGTGGCGTCCAGGCTCTCCGCAAAGAGAAACAGGCTATCCTGTACCACATCTATAACGCGTCTCTGGTTGTTTATCCAGGAGTCGGTGGAGAGAGATAGATCGGCCAGTAGTAGACAGGCCAGATCCCTGGCGCCTACTCGTAGATCGCGGTAGAGATTGTCTGCTACCGCCTGATAACCGGATGCACGGTCACTGGTAAAACGTAGATAGGCATCTAGATCAATCTCACACCCATCCTGCTGGCCACGGTACCAGATACGGGCTGGGGCCAACTGTTGAAATTGTGCTTTTAATTTCCTTGCTGTGTGGTTTAGGTGTTTTGGTAGCGCACATGGTACTGCATTAGCGGCGATCATCGGGAATAGGCGGCAGTGATCTGGCTGTAGAGACTGTTTTTTGTAGTCCCACTCGGGTAGAAAGATCCCCTCTCCCAGTATGCGGTCATCATTGGCTTCAGATGGCAGATCGAGGTCAAAACGGAGTTGGCTGGCTGAGGATGCACCATCTCGAGTTATGCTCATTGTCTCCATATCATCCGCGGCATTGGCCGCACTCTCCAGATCCTCATCCTCCTCTGTGCCACGATCCAGCTTGATAAAATCGGCCCAGGTAAAAATAGTCTCCATACGCAGGGTGATCAGTCCACGATCCTCTGCTGCCTTCTCTGTCTGTTCAGCTTTGCGTCTGCGCTGGTCCTCTAGCTCTTGTGTAGGGCCGTTTCCGGTTGAGTCGCTCTTTTCATCAGATAGACCAGTATAGGGTGTGGCGGTTGGAGGTGATGGATGCAACCATAGCGGGACAGGTTGTGGCGCTTTATTAGCAGATGGTAGCAGCCCGTATGTTCCAGGTTGATGCAGAGCTGCGCATATCGCCTGCGCCTGCAACGCCTCTGCCTTGGGCAGTTTTGCTGGGTCTATGCGTTGTTTTAGGTGTGCGGTTACCAAGCGTTCATAGCGGGGTTTAATGCCGGGATAGTTTTTGAGTGTCTCCAGGGTTAGCCGTTGGTTTTTAGCGAACCACGCCTCTTCATCTCCTCTGTCACCTACTGCCATAGCGGCTAGCCAGAGATATAGGTCTCGATTGAGTGATCTGGTTGGAAAGCAGTCGATGGTGGCAGGAAGGCGGAGCGACAGCTCATCGCGCCATGCGAGTTCAACTTGTCGATTGCTATCGGCAATCCGTTGTAGCCAGCTACGTCTGGCGTGGTGGTCGGTAGCGTTGGCAGCTTCAACCTGTAGCCCGCCGTCACCTCCAAGTGCACGGAACAGTATGCCTACAGTGCGATTCACCTCTTGCAGGGAGACGCCAGCCTCTGGGTGACGGGTATCTGCTGCCCGGGTAATAAAGCGATCCCATATCTGTCCTACATGCTCTTCCATGGCTATGGATCTGAGTGATTAAGGTTTGGTGTTATGGGGTAGACAGTGATGGTGTTATAACTGCTCATGGCTACCTCCTATCAGTGGGAAGTAGTACTTCTCTCCAGCTATTGCTTTAATCAGACCCAACAGTCCAGGAATGAGAGAAATTGGTACGACCACAATGAAATAGACCTCGAAAATAATTAGTGCATATATGGAGTAGTATCCACCTAACAGGAGTATTAGTATATTGGCCGCTAAAAAGATTGCAGTAGTAATCAGGGCTGCAGTAAAGGCCTGACGCAGGTGATTGCGTACCAATGCCTCCTTATGTTTGCGGTGACGTAGATATATCCCGGTCAACAGCAGCATAGAGATAATTGGAAACAGCAGATTAAGCAGATAGAGACCTTCACCTGTTATGGCGAGTCTATGCGTGGCTGGTTGTGTGGTGGTTGTAGTCATCAGGTGCGGCCAAAAACTATATCTACCACCTCCATCAGCGCATTTGTTGTATCTTCATCATCGCTAAGAGGCTCTACTAAGGCGGCACGGCACGCCTCTAGGGGGTCATATCCACCTAGAATAAGGGTGGCAGCATATACCAACAGACGGGTGGATGCTGCCTCTTCCAGATCATGATCTTTAAGCGCGCGCAGGGAGTTGGCGAGTGATACTAGTCGCTTGGCAAGTTGCGGTTCAATATCGGTCTCTCCTAGTAGAATCTCCACCTCTAGATCTGGTCTAGGAAAATTTAGCCGCTGAGCCACAAACCGCTGTCTGGTACTGGGCTTCATCCCCTTTAATAGATTTTGATATCCAGGGTTGTAGGAGACCACCAGCATAAATTCAGGTGGTGCATGTAAAATCTCACCGGTCCGTTCGATGGGCAGGATGCGTCGATCATCGGTGAGTGGGTGGAGCACTACGGTAGTATCCTTACGCGCCTCTACCACCTCATCCAGATAACAGATAGCCCCTTCACGGACAGCACGGGTGAGTGGGCCATCATTCCAGAAGGTGTTGCCATCACCAATCAGGTGTCGCCCCACCAGATCTGCAGCAGTCAGGTCATCATGACAGGCCACAGTATAGACTGGGCGTCCTAGACGGGCTGCCATATGGTTAATGAATCTGGTCTTGCCACAGCCAGTAGGCCCCTTTATTAGCATCGGTAACTGGTGTTTATAGGCGTGTTCGAACAGAACAATCTCATTGCCCTGTGGTTTGTAGAAGGGTGGTTGATCAATACTGTTATGTGCGCTCATGAGTAATCCTCAGCCTGCCAGATAAAACGCAGTTCCTATCATGATGCCGGGTATGAATAGCCAGATTATGACTGGCCAGCGCCACATCCCTCGTAGCCGTCCCAGCCCCATAAAATAGGCACCTACCAGTTCACCTTTGATGAGAGCTAATAGAAGCACAAATAGTGATGTTTTTATACCGCTTAATCCCATCTGTCCTATAAAGAAGGTTACACAAGTAAACGTGATAAGCAAGATATAGACCCAGGTGCAGGGGCGGATCCCCATTGTTTTATTTACATTCATATTGCTATCACCGCATTACATAAACTAGAGGGAAGAGGATTATCCATACCAGATCAACCATATGCCAGTAGGAGGCTCCAGTCTCCACTCCGGTATGATCTGTTGCACTGTATTTGCCACTTTTCGCCATGATGACAATGGCAGCAAGAATTACCATGCCCATAATGACATGCATGAAATGGAAAAAGGTGAGAGAGAGATAGAACATGTAAAAGGCGTTGGTGCTGAGATTGATCCCTTCACCAAAATGGTGGGCATACTCCGCCGCCTTTACTGCCACGAAGAGAGCGCCCATGCCTATTGCGGCCAGTAGCCAACGTATACAGTGTTGCTGGTTATTTAATTTGATCGCCGCTACTGCTCGTACTACAAAATAGGAGCTGGTGATCAGCGCTATGGTATTGATTAGTGCGGCCTGACGATCCAAGTGTAGTTGGTGTTCATTAAATAGCTCTACGTTATTCATGCGGGTGAATGCATAGGCCGCAAAAAACAGAGCGAATACTAGAAGTTCAGCCAGGATGAAAACCCATATTGCCAGGTCTCCAGGTGGGTACCTGTCGGAGTGGTCATTAGTGGCTGTTGTGGCTTCGTTAGTCATAGAAAAAGTATACCTAAAAAGGGGTATGCCCTTTATGTTTATCTTAGAGTTGCATCAAAATATACACGTTTGTTCTGGTTACGCACCTCTCCTGCTGTAGCTTAAGGCCATCCATGGCCTCTCGCGGCATACGACCGCCAGGGATGGTGGAAATGCAGAAAATGCCGGAGCGATTTTCTGTGAGCCCATCCCTCTTAGCATTCACCGCTTCGGCCGTTGCTCACGGCCATCCATAGCCTGCCGCAACACTTGTACATCCTGTACATCGTCCACGCGCCTCTCGCGGCATACAGCCCATCCCTGGGCATAAAAAAAGGCGGGCACCTTGCAGTGCCGGCCTTGAACAGGAGAAAACATTCTCCTGAGAGGGTTTATCTATTCTGCAATTACTGCCTCGGGCTCATCAGCACCTATGAAGAAGCTAGCCACATAGAGTATCAAGCCTATAAGGAAGACAATGCCGGAGATCTCACGCAACCAGTAGAAGAGTGAGATCTGATCCTGCACTACCATGAACGGCTGTGGGTTCTCTGAAACACGCTGTAGATAGACCTGCAGGATACCAGCAGCGGTCAGGAACAGGGTGATGAATACCATAGAGATAGTCATTAGCCAGAAGGACCACATCTCTAGCACCTGCTGCTTGTTACTGTTGGCGGCGGTACGGCCATTCAGTATAGGCATGGCGTATGAGATTATGGTCAGGCTTATCATTACATAGGCTCCATAGAATGCCATGTGCCCATGGGCTGCCGTGATCTGGGTGCCATGGGTATAGAAGTTAACCGGGGCTAAGGTGTGTAGAAAGCCCCACACGCCTGCACCGAGAAACGCCATAACCGCAGTACCAAGAGCCCACAGGGTGGCTACCTTGTTGGGGTGTTCACGCCGACGCTGATTGACCATGTTGAAGGCCCATACCGTCATCATAAAGAATGGGATCGGTTCTATGGCAGAGAAGATTGAACCCCACCACTGCCAGTACTCCGGAGTACCAATCCAAAAGTAGTGATGGCCAGTACCGATGATGCCGCTGATCAGGGTCATGGCGATTATCAGGTAGAGCCATTTCTCGATAACCTCGCGATCTACACCGGTCACCTTGATTAGGACATAGGCTAGAATAGAGCCCAGGATCAACTCCCAGACACCCTCTACCCACAGATGTACAGTCCACCACCAGAAGAACTTATCCAATACCACATTGGTGGGGTTATAGAAGGCAAACAGGAAGAATACCGCTAGACCGGTCAGACCCATCAGTAGGACCAGATTGACTACGGTCTTGCGTCCCTTAAGGATGGTCATGCCAATATTGAACAGAAAAGCTAGGGCTACCACCACGATACCGATTTTGGTAATAGTGGGCTGCTCCAGGAACTCACGTCCCATAGTGGGCAGTAGCTCGTTCATGGTCAGATCAGCTAGTGCAGAATATGGCACTAACAGATATCCGGCTACAGTGAGTGCTGCGGCAACCAGAAAGATCCAGAACATTAGCTTGGCCAGCAGTGGGCTAAATAGCTCGGTTTCAGACTCTTCTGGAACCAGATAATAAGCCGCCCCCATGAAAGCCATTAATAGCCAGACAATAAGTGCATTGGTATGCACCATACGGGCTACGTTAAATGGTATATATGGGAATAAAAAGTCGCCAACTACATACTGCAGGCCGATGATCAAACCAAACAAGATCTGTGCTACGAACAGGCCGATAGCCGCAATAAAATAGAGTTTTGCAACGGATTGTGATTGATATTGCATTGTTATAATCTCCCCTTAACCCTGATTATTGGGTGGCCAGTTTGCAGTGTTGATCTCTGATACATACTTTAAGAACTCAGCAATGGCTGCGAGCTCATCATCAGAGAAGTTGAACTGGGGCATACTACGGCGCCCAGGAATGCCGTTGACTGGGCGGGATTTAATAAATCCTGCAATAGCCTCTTTGGAACCACCGAAGCGGGTGTATACATTACCCAGCTCAGGTGCATAGTAGCCACCCTCTCCGAGCAGAGTGTGGCAGCCGATACAGTTGTTTTTTTCCCATAGCGCCTTGCCTTGAGCAATTTGAGGGCCTAATTCTCCCTCAAGAGCTGCACGGTTGTCCCGACTTGGTAGCTGGTTAATCGTATCGAAGGTTAATGCAAGAAACAGTAAAAAGAAAAACGCGGTACCACCGTAGAAGATGTTCCGCGCCATAGATTTAGTAAAAGTTTGAGCCATATCAACTCCCCCGTTAGTATTGTGCCTCGGCACCTCGTATTAAACTCTGTCTGGTATGGTGCAGGCTTTGATCTATATCAAAAACCGGGATGGACCTTATCTTCGAAAAAATATAGTTGAAACCACTGCTGTCCCATTTAGCTGCGACACCATAAACATAACTTGTTGTTACATAGGCGCTTATTAGCACTGTTCTTTGTTTAGAACATCAAATGCAAATAAAGAGCATTCCTTCTCCCTCAGGGACCTCGGTACCCCCCTTGAGGGGTGGAAGGATAGGATGAGGGGGTAAATAAATCAAAGCCTTAGCTTTTTAAATCCCCTCACCCCAACCCTCTCCCGGAGGGAGGGGTAGTAAGTGGGACAGCAATGAGTTGAAACCCTTTTAAATTATATTGCTTAGCAGAATAATGGTGCATTTTACAGCTGAATCAATGAGTTGTATTATGTAGCGCTATGGATTGCTGGCTCCGGATAATCGGTGTAGCAGGGGGGGGCAATTTTTAATAATATTTTGATAGTTGGTATAATTATGGGTAATTTAAACAAATATCTATTAATAAATATTTTAATTAAATTTCCTGTTGGTTTTGGGTGGGCAGATACGGTGGAGGTGCAGTTACCGCCATCTACGTTATCTCAGTGGTATAAGCCACAGAGTGAACGCCAGCTTTGGCTGCATAATATGTTCAAGTTGCGGCGGGAGATGCAGGCAGTGCAAGAGTACAGTGCTATCAAGGATCAGCCACACTTGCAGAAATGGACAGTACGTTTAGTAAGCCACTACCAGAAGATTGCCGAGATGGTGCCAGAGTGGGAGGATGAGCTAGAGCTTGAGTGGGCAGAGAGGCTACTGCTTGCAGCAGAAAGAGGGGATTTCAGGCTCACGGATAAGGCGGTGCGCAAGATAGACGGGAGTTGCAAGTCATGCCATCGGGAGTATCGGGCAGTGGCTGCTGCTATGTATCGTACCCCTAACTTCCATGGGGTAAAAGTCAAAGATAGTGTTACTCTGCAGGAGTGGGAGTATGGCGAGTTTATGCAGACGCTTATCACCCTGGTTAATCAGGTCAAGATTGCATCTGAGGATGATCGGTTAAAGGAGTCTCTGCAGGCGTTATCCAGTCTTGAGGTACGACTACAGGAGTTGGGAGAGAGCTGTGTCTCTTGCCATAAGGATGATGCTTCCAGAGAGAGGATACTGGGGGCAGAGATGGTGCGGAAACTGGGAGAGCTTAGGGTTAGCCTCTCATCTGGGGATAAAAAGATGGCAGGGCGTAAGTTGGGGGCTGTGGCAGTACTAACTTGTGCCAGTTGCCACGGTACGCACCGTACACTCTATGATTTGAGAAATATACTTAACTCCGTGGATTAAGGAGCCTGCTTGGTGCGTTCGCTCCAGGCTTGCATGGTTTTTGGATGGCTGTTCCATAGCCCTCGCTCTTGAGTCGCAGCCGACTTCTCGTGCTCTGTTAACTGCTGTTTGAGCTCGGTTGGCAGGGGGTATCTATTCAATACTACGGCAAACCCATCCTCTACCATCGCTTCGCTCAAGGGGCGGCCAGCAGGGCTATACAGTATTGTGGGGATACGGCCATATTTGTCATGCGGTTGAAGCCCCCCCTCCAGAGTTACCCTTTGGCCGGGTGAGACCATGGTCTCAAGGTGTCGAGTGGCCTCCTGGCCAAGGTCGATTAGTGTAGCACTGGTTAGTCCCGTTCTCTGCCTGTCTCGTTGCAGCTTTGGATTGCCCACACTTTCAGGAGCATCTATTCCCATCAACTGGAGACGCTCTGGTTGGCCATCTATCTCTACTACAATGGTGTCACCATCTTCAACACTGATAACCGGGTAGTCTAGTTCCTTGCATATGCCAAAAGGGGCGTTTAGCAGGAGAATAGTTGCTAATAGAGAGGTTGATAGATTAAGCATAATTTTTTACTCGGTATGGTGTTTAACGTGGTAACCAGAAGGCGAGAAACAGGCAGCATAATGTGAGACCGATAAAATAGAGGATAAATCGACCCCTGGCGCCAGCGCGGTAGCCTGTTTGTTGATAGTGCGAGATGGATCCGCAGTGGGGGCACTGGGCGATGTCAGGCGCTATCTTTTTGCCGCAGTATAGGCAGTTTACCTTTTCCAACGTGAACTCCTTGGTAACTGGCTTTTATACAGATGCATAGTGGTCGGTAGTGTCAAAAAGGCCTACAATAAATTCATAAATGGCTCGATTTCCACTGTATCTCCTGTTGTCATCATAGTTACATCTGCGGGTAAAATTACGAAACAATTTGCATGGGCAATGGATGACAAGACATGCGATCCTTGGTTGGCTTGGGTGCTAACCTGCAGGTTGCCTTTATTATCGATAGAGTAGAATCCACGTTGGAAATCCGTGCGCCCCTTGGTTTTCTTGATATCATTACTGCAGATTGCTTTTAGAATAAGTTTTTTGGGGATATTTTCAGATTCGGTTAATCGAATTGCATCACCCACAAATTGATAAAATGATGTTATGGCCGCAACAGGGTTTCCTGGTAGGCCAAAAAAGAGGGCGGAGTGAATCTTGCCAACAGCTAATGGTTTGCCTGGTTTCATGGCGATTCGCCATAGATCAACGGTTCCAATCTCATCCAAAACCTGTTTTACAAAGTCTGCATCTCCAACCGAAACTCCGCCACTAGTAACTATAATATCTGCTTGTTGTGATGCCTGCTCCAAAGTCTCTTTTATGAGATTTTTATCATCTGCCAGAACGCCTTTATCAATCACCTCGCAACTAAGATTGGCCAACATCGCATTTATAGCATAACGGTTAGAGTCGTAGATTTTTCCAGGCTGTAGTATCTGGCCAAGCCCAGTAATTTCGTCTCCAGTGGAGAAAATGCAAACCCTTGGTCTCTTGTATGCAGTTATTTTTGCCTGGCCAACAGCAGCAAGATAGGCAATATGCGCTGCATTTAACCTGGTGCCTTTATCTAGGATATGGGAGCCGCGAATTAAGTCATCACCTTGTGGGCGTATATTTGAGCCTTTAGTGGTTGCTTGAGGGAAAACAATATGATCACCGTCATGCTCAACTTTCTCTTGCATTACTACTGTATCTACAGAGTCTGGTACCACAGCGCCAGTCATAATGCGCACACACTCTCCAGGGCGTATCTCTGTTAAATAAGGTTCGCCAGCATATATAATGCCAGTTTGTTTTAGTCTCTTATATGTTGCTAAATCAGCATGTTTGAAGGCGTAACCATCCATTGCTGAATTATTGAAAGGGGGAACATCTATACTAGATGTTATATCTTCAGCAGTTACTCTGTTTAATCCAGCCGCCAGTTCCAATGTTTCAGTTGCTGTTATTTTACTGATTATATTTTTGATTTTTTCTCTGGTTGCAGATATAGAGTGAAGTTCTTTTTTATTGGATCCATCCATATTATCGCATTCACATTTACTCATAATTCACCTGTTTGATAAATTTCTCTACGAATTTTGAAAGAGCGTCTATGTCATCTCTATGAGTTATAAAACAGCCTTGTGTATGAGCAGTAATATCTACTGCTTTATTTGTAATAAACCCTAAAATAGTTTCATCCTCTAAATGGTGGCGGTTTATGTCATCAGGGTTGTTGAGAAAAACAAATTTCGGTATAACATCATTTTTAAATCCTTCCGCAAGTATTAGGTCTATACTGCTTTTATCAATACTATTTACTGCAACAGAAAAGTCAATCCGTTCATCAGTTTCTGTCATTAAAAACCATTGATTGGTGGTAATCAGAGCAACCTGTTTTGCTCCTGCTACCCGGTAGGCGTGACTGTCTTTTCCGGGTTTGTCTACGTCTACTTTGTGATGGGCGTGCTTTATGACCGCTATACGTATATTTATTTTAGCTAGAGTTTGAATTAGTCTATTTATCAGGGTGGTTTTGCCTGAGCCACTATCGCCACAAAAACCAAGCAGTGGTATTTGCGTGGCTTGTAGTTGTTTTTGCAGTTTATATAGATCTACGGGGGAGTTGATATTGGCAAAATCATTGGATTGGGGGAAGTCTGCCAGCACATGTGGTTGTTGTAGCATCCAATTAGTCAGGCTTTTATAAGATCCGTTTATGCTGGATAACAGGGCGGTTGGGATTAGGCTAAATAGTGGCTGTAGTCTAGGCTTGTCGCTTTGCTCTTGCGGGATTATTATGTGACCTGGACGGTAAAATTTAAGTAGCTCTGTAACCAGGTTTGTATTTAACAGTGGGGCATCACAAGGTGTGCAGATACAATAATCCGTTGTTACGTGTTTATGTACGGAGTGCAATCCTGTCAGTGGGCCAACTATATCTGACTCTATATCGGAAATAACCGGGCAAGCAAAATCAGCATAAATATCTTTATGACGATTTGCGCTGATTAACAGTTGTCCACACTGCCCTTTTATTCGTTCAATTACATGTGCCACCATGGGCTTGTTAGCAAAAGGAATAAGTCCTTTATCGCACCCCATCATCCTCCTGCCGTCGCCACCAGCAAGGATAATGGCAGTAATGTCCTTGTTCTTTAACATACTATATCCGCCAACAACATTGTCGATATTAAAGCTTGTGTCATTACCACCGTTGATTACTTCTCTGTAAAACGTGGCATTAATTCCACCAGATTACAAGGCTTATGCCGGGCGTCTAGTTGGTGGGAGATGATGTGCTTCCAACCATCTTTACAAGCACCTGGTGATCCGGGTAGACAAAAAATTGGAGTGGCATTGGCGAGCCCTGCAATAGCTCGTGATTGTATAGTTGAGGTTTTAATAAAGCCATATGATATGTGGCGAAACAGCTCTCCAAAACCGGGAATTTCTTTATCCAGCAGTGGAGTAACAGCTTCTGGAGTAATATCTCTTCCGGTAAGACCGGTGCCACCTGTTGTTATAATTACATTAACATCACTGTCGGCAATCCAAATTGATAACTGTTTGCGAATCTGATAAACGTTATCGACTGCTATTGTTCTCTCACTAAGTTTGTGTCCATAATCTAACAGGTCTTCTTCTAAGGATAATCCGGCGCTGTCTGTCTCCATGGTTCTAGAGTCAGATATAGTCAATATTGCAATATTTAAGGGAATGAACTCCCGGTCTGTTGTAATTTTACTCATTATTATTTTACCCAATTATAGGGTACCTCTGTTAATTTGTATGTGGCGTCCATGGGTCACTAGACTCATTGAATAAAGCGGAAATCCCTTAAGTTTTCATAGGGTTTAAATATCCATAGATCTCTTCTGATATTTCCAGTGACCAGATTTTCCACCCTTTTTCTCCAGCACTCTAATGCTATGGATAAGCATCTCTCTATCAACTCCTTTGCACATATCATAGATAGTCAATGCGGTTACTGATGCCGCAGTCATTGCCTCCATCTCGACACCGGTTTTGGCATCTAATTTGCAAACGCAATATATAAAAACGGTTGATTTCTCTATATCAATATCAAAATCAACATTAACCACAGAAAGATTAATATTGTGGCACAATGGAATCAAAGATGCTGTCTGCTTGGCCGCTTGAATGCCAGCAATGCGTGCAACATTTAATACATCGCCTTTTTTGTGCGCGTTTATAGTGATCATCTCTAATGTGCTCGGGTTCATAGTAATGGCGGCAGAGGCTGTAGCAGTTCGACTGGTAATATCCTTGTCACCTACATCCACCATGCGAGCAGCACCATTTTCATCTACATGAGTTAATGTTTTCACTAGTATACGGCCTGGGATTTAATTCTATTCTGGTTATATGGAATCACTGTTCAATCCTCCCATTTCTGGCTTTGCAGTTCATCTGAATGCTTTGAGGTAACCCAGTATTCACTGTTACTGGTAAACTCTTTTTTCCAGAATGGTGCTTTGGTTTTTAGATGGTCAATTAAAAATTCGCAGGCGGCAAAGGCTGGCTTGCGATGAGCGCTGCTTACCATAACCATGACGATCTGTTGTTGCGGAAATAACGTACCAACTCTATGAATGATCTTACATTCCATTATATCCCAACGAGTTTTTGCTTGATGAATCAACTCCAATAAAACTGTCTCCGTCATTCCAGGATAGTGCTCTAAATACATTTGTGTGATTGTTCCACCCCTGACTTTGCCTATAAAGCTTACCACTGCGCCGGTCTGATCTGATTCAAAGTGCCTTAATTCATCTGCAGCATTAAAATCCTGTGGTTGAATTTTTACCCATTCGTTATCCACTAACCTCTAGCCTCCGGTGACAGTTGGGAAGATTGCCACTTCATCACCATCATGTAATTGTGCGCTTTGTTTTACTATCTGCTGGTTAATTGCAATATGCAGGTTGTTGTTTGGGCTGAACAGATCTTTATATGCTCCTCCCTTGGCATGTAGGTAGGTAAAAATGTCACCAGCACAACTAATTTGTTGTGACAACTCAACTTGCTCCTTGTCAATGTTTAGTTTCTCACGGACGCTGGCAAAATAACTTATTTCAATCATAATCTGTCCTTAAGTAGAATTTTATGGGAAAAGCAGGTGTCTACTGAGAAACATTACCGCAACTACGCCCACACTGCCCAATGTTTTTTTAATAACATCGGTGTTGGGATTTGTCGCCCCTCACAATGAGCCCAAAGAGCCGCTATTGCTTAAAGGTATATAATGCATTGGATCGATAGAATTATATTCTATGCGAGATATTAACCCAATAGCAGAATTTACCCAAATGAATACCGCACCACATGCCGCCGCCTTTTTGGTATTACCCACCTGTAATGTTCATATTTCTAACAACAGGTTGGCTATTAAAGGTGTGCTCGAATGGTTTTTTATCAATGGCTTGCGATATTATGTTGGCCAGGTCTGCATCTGATATTCCTTGGCGCACCAGCTTGCCTAGTTCCACATTGTTCTCTTGTCCTAGACATAAATATAGAGTCCCAGTAGCAGATAAACGCACACGATTGCAAGTATCACAAAAGTGTTGGGAGATGGGGGTGATATAGCCTATTTTAAAATCAGTGCCAGCAATGTTGTCATAACGCGCTGGTCCACCACCATACTCTGTCGTTGGGATTAATTGATACTTCTGTTGTAAGTTGGCGCGTAAATTCTGCAAACTATAATAGTGTTGTGAGGCGTCTATACCATTTGCGCCTACCGGCATGGTTTCAATAAATCTCAGGGTAAATCCATTTTCACGGCAATAATCTACGATAGAATCTATGTCTTCTATGTTTTTTCCTCGCATGACTACGGTGTTTATTTTTATAGGATGAAAGCCAGCTTTTTTGGCTGCTTGTAGTCCATCCAATACCGGCTGTAGTTCACTGTTGGTGATTGATTTAAATATATCGGCCTGCAAAGTATCCAGGCTGACATTGATACGCTTAACCCCTGCAGCATACAGCTCTTCAGCATAAGTAGATAGCAGGCTGGCATTAGTGCTTAATGATATGTCGCAGATGCCATCAAGTGCATTAATGCCACGAACCATCGGCAGTATGTCCTTACGTACTAGTGGCTCTCCACCAGTTAGTCTTACTCTGGAGACTCCTAGTTTGGCAAATACTCGTACTATCTGGGTGATCTCATCTACAGTTGACCACTCTTCGGGTTGATTGAAATCGTTGCATCTTGTTGGCATGCAGTAAAAACACCGCATGTTGCACCTATCAGTTACTGATAGACGCAGATATTCTATCTTTCTGCCATATGAGTCTTGTAGCATAATTATAAGTATATGATCTTTCAGTGGATCATGTAAATGCTTTTAAGGGCGCGCCGTTTAGTAGTTAAGGTGCCGTCGCGTGAGGTTTTATTCACTAGGGGAGTTCCAGGACGGGTCAAAACCCGCAGGTAGTTTGTGGGCTATGCCTTTGTGACAGTCAATACAGGTATTGGTCAGATTTTTACCGTCCACCGCCTCCCAGTAATGGGGGTCGTGACGATCAGCGCTACGCGTGGACTGTTTTTCCAGATCCATAGATTCAAATTTGTGGCAATTACGGCACTCGCGAGAGTCGGTCTCCTTCATGGCTTTCCAGACATTTTGTGCCAGTTCTAGTCGTTTATCTTCAAATTTCTATGGGGTATCTATAGTACCCATCGCTTTGTGGTATAGCTCATTGGTCGCTTGGATCTTGCGTACGAACTTATAGACCCACTCCTTGGGGACATGACAGTCGGGGCAGGTAGCACGGACACCGGTACGGTTGGTGAAATGTACAGTTTCCTGCAGCTCCTGATAGACAGTCGCTTCCATCTCATGACAGGAGATACAGAATGCCTCTGTGTTAGTGGCCTCCATTGCCGTATTGAACCCACCCCAAAGGATAACACCTATAATAACACCTATAGTGAGGAGGCTTGCAGTGCCTTTTTTCATCAGATTGGGTCTCCAGGATATAATTAGTAATCAGTCAACTTGACGACTTTACGCTTAAATTTGGAAGGGATGCCCTTCGCCATAGATAAAAATAGTCTTTAAAAGCCAGTCCCGCTTATCCCTAACTGTGGTGGCTAGGGATAAAGCGGTAAGGCTTAAGCTTATTTAGCACCCTGGAATGTATTCTCCACCAGTGGAGTAGCCTCTACCTGTGTTGCATGGCATCCGTGACAGAAATATCGACGGCTATCCACCTTCTCTGTCTTATTACCATTGCGATCCTCATAGTGGCTGTCGCCTGCCTTGGGCGCTTTCTCTTGTTCGTAGGTTGCAGCACTGTGGCACTTCATACAGGTATTAACTTTGAGGTTAATCTCATCTTTGTCGATTTTGTGTGGAATGGCAGGGGGTTGGATTTTGTAACTCCGTTCAATCCCACCTTCTACCTCTATCTGTTGCATGGAGACCGGCTGTTGCGCTGATGCAGTCAGGTCATGAGTGCCGCGCAGAGAGGCGACTCCCGATAAGGCGATCTCGGTAAACACGAGAGTTGCCAGGGCTATTACTGTTATTGCAATTGTCTTTTTCATCTCTCTCTCCATTACGTGTGTAAATAGGTTTCTCAAAGACTTCATCAAAAACTGGGGTGGGGCGTTAATCTGCTGCACCCCGTCTTATCTCGGATGTTCCCCACTCTGTGTTGGTAAAACGGGTGCCAAAGCTAAATACATCTTCGGCACAAACATCTATACAGCGACCGCAGTTAGTGCAGTTGCCGGAAAGGATCGTTGGGCCGATGCCATCATCTGCCCCTTTCAAGGCTGGACGAATTACCTGCTCTTCTGTGCAAACTTCGTAGCAGTCCATGCAGTCATCACATTTTTCACGGTCATGCGCTACCACTCGGACTAGACTCTTATGGCCAAGCAGGCTGTAAAATGCTCCTACTGGACAAATTCGGCCGCACCACCCATCCTTGGCTATAAATAGATCGAACAGGAAGACACCAAGCAGGAGTACCCAAGCCATCCCCAACCCGAATACGATGCCGCGGAACATAATTGATACTGGGTTGAACAGCTCCCAGATAACTACTCCAGTTATCAATGGTAAAATCAGGGTTAGTCCTAGCATCCAATAGCGGGTATTACGGGAGATATGAGCGCTGGTTCTGATATCCAGGAGCCTTCTGGTACAGCAGGCCGCATCGGTCACCAGATTTACT
>CBFDBF010000002.1:0-18623 GCA_965602975.1 uncultured Gammaproteobacteria bacterium
TGAGGCAGAAGCTAACGCTGAGGCGGAGCGCAGTGCTGGTGAGATTGGGCGTTATACAGATCTGATCAAGCAGAAGGTGACCCGTAACTGGGTGCGTCCTATTGATGGTGGCCAAGGGTTGAGCTGTAGGGTTCAGGTGCGTCTGGCGTTAGGTGGTGTTGTGGTCGATGCCACTGTCATCGAGAGCAGCGGCAATAGCACCTTTGATCGCTCCGCCATCTCTGCGGTATTTAAGGCCGATCCACTGCCGGTTCCTGGTGGCAGGTTGTTTGAGACATTTCGTAAGTTTAATTTTTGGTTTAAACCAGATAATGATGGTTGAGAACACTATGAAAAAAGCCCCACTACTTACTCTATTACTGTTGTGGCATCTGCCGCTGTTGGCATCCCCACTAACTATTGAGATCACCTCTGGTGTAGAGGATGCTCTCCCCATAGCTATAGTACCGTTTGGTGGGCCGGTAACCGCCTCCGGTGAGGATGTTGCCGCTATCGTGCGTGCTGACCTGAAGCGTAGCGGCCGTTTCAAGCCGATGCCGGTGGAGGATATGCTGGCCAAGCCTCACGTCGAGTCAGAGATCTCGTTTCGGGATTGGCGCTCACAGCATATGGATAACCTGGTGGTGGGGCAGGTAGAGCCTGATGGCAGTGGTGGCTATAAGATCCGTTTTCAGCTATTCGATACACTTAAAGGTGAGCAGCTTGCTGGATACAATATGCCGAGCAGCAAGGGTGACCTACGTGCTGCTGCCCACCATATTGCCGATATGATCTATGAAAAGTTGACCGGTATGCGCGGTGCTTTTGCCACCAAGGTTGCCTATATCACCTCGGTCAACAGTGGTAGTGGTAAGCAGAAAATTATGCTCAAAGTGGCAGATGCCGATGGGTATAATCCACAGACCATCGTCACCTCCAAAGAGCCACTGATGTCACCCTCCTGGTCACCTGATGGCAGACGTCTTGCTTATGTCTCATTTGAGAACAAGCGGCCATCCATCTTTGTGCAGGAGGTGTTTACCGGGCAGCGCAAGCGGGTGGCATCCTATAGTGGCATCAATGGCGCCCCCGCCTGGTCGCCAGATGGGGGTAAGCTGGCACTGACGCTATCGAAGGATGGTAGTCCAGATGTGTATGTCCTGGATCTAGCTAGTCGTGGCCTGACCCGGTTGACCCGCCACTACGCTATCGATACAGAGCCTGCCTGGTCGCCGGATGGGAACCATATCATATTCACCTCAGATCGCGGTGGTAAGCCACAGATCTATCGGGTGGCGGCATCGGGTGGTGGTATCGCGCGAATGACATTTGAGGGGGATTATAATGCACGTGCATCTTATGCCCCAGATGGTAAAAGCATTACCATGGTGACCCGTCAGGGTGGTAAGTTCAGGATTGGACTGCTTGATCTGGGTAGCCGAGTGTTGCAGGTGTTAAGCGGTGGACAGTTGGATGAGTCTCCCAGTTTTGCCCCTAATAGTGGCATGATAATATATGCCACCAAAATCAGAGGGGCGGGGGAGTTAGCAGCGGTTTCAGTGGATGGCAGGGTGCGTCAAAGGTTGGCCCTGCAGGCGGGTGATGTACGTGAACCTGTATGGTCACCCTATAGTCAATCACAACAGAGGAATTAGACGATGAAAAACAGACTAGTTAGATTGATCCCAATATTAGCTATCACCCTGCTATTTGCAGGTTGCGGCTCGATGCTTGATAGTGGAGATGGAGCAGATGTTGGTGAGGCTGGCACCTCTGGTGCTGATGCGGGTAGGGCGTGGAGCGGTAATCCACTGGATAACCCCGAGAGCCCTCTCTACTCTAATGTCATATATTTCGGTTATGACATCAGCAGTATCCAGCCTGAGTATCGGGATATGGTTATCGCCCATGGTCAGTATCTGGCGGCCAATCCAGATGTCACTATAACCGTAGAGGGTCACTGTGATGAGCGCGGCTCCAGAGAGTACAACATAGGCCTGGGTGAGCGTCGTGCCAATGCAGTGCGTAGTCTGCTGCTGGCGCAGGGTGCATCTAGTCAGCAGGTGGTCAACGTTAGTTATGGCGAAGAGCGTCCTGCAGAGATGGGTTCTGGCGAGATGGCCTGGAGTAAGAATCGTCGGGCAGAGTTGATATACGGCTCTGCGAGGCAGTAGCATATGAGAGTATCAATCCGTGCGGTTTTGGTGCTGTTGTTGGCAGTGCCGCTACTGGCTGAGGCCGGGCTGTTTGGTAATAACTCTCCGCCTAAGGATGCCTCTGGTCTCTCACTGGGGCAGCGTGTAGAGTTGCTGGAGCGGCGCATGGATACGCTCTCTAATATCGTCTTGCGGCTGGATACAATGCAGCAGGAGTTGCAGCAGATCAGGGGGCAGATGGAGGAGCAGAAGCACGCCATGGCGGCACTGAAAAAGCGTCAGCGTGATCTCTATCTGGATATCGATCAGCGGATAGCACGTCTATCTGGGGAGCCGATACCAGAAAGACCACCAGAGCCACCACCGAGCAAACCTGAGCCGCCTACTGCCGATATGGCGCCTAAGCCATCTACTCCAACCCCACCAGCGGCAGCAGCCACTAGTGGGCAGGAGGCGAGTGCGAGTAATGCATCTGCTCCTGCCAGTAGTGAGAGTGAAGCCCAAGAGTATCAGACCGCCTTCAATCTACTGATGCAGAGTCGTTATCCAGAGGCGCGGAAGGCGTTTCAGGGATTTCTCGCGCGCTACCCGCAGGGGGGGTTGGCGGATAATGCCCAGTACTGGTTGGCAGAGTCCTACTATGTCTCCAAGGATTACGCTACGGCCATGCAGGAGTTTGCTGTAGTCATGCAGAAGTATCCGCAGAGCTCCAAAGTGCCGGACTCAATGCTGAAGAGTGGGTTTATCAAGTATGAGGGTAAGCAGTGGGCAGAGGCGCGGCAGCAGCTAGAGGATTTGGTCAGCCGTTATCCTGGGGTTGATGCCAGTCAGTTGGCACAGAAGAGGTTGGATAGAATGCTTCGTGAGGGGCATTGAGCGATACTAATGTGGCACATCTGTTCTGTTAAATGAATCCATACTGTTGCCGGTAATGGATCATGGCTTTTATCTGGATGCCAACAATATAATCAATCTGGGTTTCAGTATAGTGGTGCAAGCGTGAAGTTGACTATAGCGGAGATATTCTGCTCGCTACAGGGCGAGTCGTTGAGTATCGGCTGTCCTACAGTCTTTGTGCGGTTGGTAGGCTGCCCACTACGTTGTAATTACTGTGATACCGGATACGCCTTCAGCGGTGGTGAGGGTGTGGGGCTGGATACCATCCTGCAGCGGGTCGCTGCCTTTCAGGTTGAATATGTCACCGTGACCGGTGGTGAGCCGTTGTGGCAGGAGGGGTGTAGAGAGTTGTTAACCGCGCTGTGTGATGTTGGCCATAAGGTCTCACTGGAGACCAGTGGGGCTCTGGATATAACTGGTATCGATCCGCGGGTGGTGGTGGTTATGGATCTCAAGACCCCAGGATCTGGTGAGGCGGAGAAGAACCGCCAAGAGAACATCGACCAACTGCGCTCGACAGATCAGCTGAAATTTGTAATATGTGATCATAATGATTATCTCTGGAGTAGAGATATGGTGCAGCGGTTGGCTCTCACCGAGCGGTGCGAGGTGCTGCTGCTGCCGGCCTATGGGCAGCAGGATGCTGCTGAGTTAGCCGACTGGATTCTACAGGATCGACTGCCGGTACGATTGCAGCTACAGCTGCATAAACAGCTATGGGGTGATGTGGCAGGGCGGTGAACAATTACCGTCATCCCGCTGCAGGCCAGGATCTATATGCTCCTATGGTTGCTGCTCCAATAGATGTTTGTTTTTACTTGAATAACGAATAGATTAAATGAAAAAAGCGGTAATCCTTCTATCTGGTGGTCTCGATTCGGCCACAACCCTCGCCTTGGCACAGGAGCAGGGGTTTTCCTGTTATACCCTGAGTTTCGATTATGGCCAACGCCACGCGGTAGAGCTAAAGGCAGCCGAACGAGTCGCCACCACATTGGGGGCGGTTGAACATCGGGTGGTTGCCATTGCACTAGATCAGTTCGGTGGTTCTGCACTCACCGATTTGAATATGGCCGTCCCGGCAGAGGGCGGTGATGGTATCCCGGTAACCTACGTCCCTGCGCGCAATACCATCTTTCTCTCTATTGCCTTGGGTTGGGCCGAGATACTGGGTGCCAGAGATATCTTTCTAGGGATAAATGCAGTGGACTACTCCGGCTATCCAGATTGTCGACCAGAGTTTATAGCAACATTTGAGAGGTTAGCCAATCTTGCCACCAAGGCTGGAGTGGAGGGGAGTGAGTTCCATATTCATGCCCCTTTGGTAGAGCTCTCCAAGGCCGCTATTATCCAGGAGGGTAACCGCTTAGGGATAGATTACGGTGTCACCGTATCCTGTTACCGGGCAGACCAGGATGGTAGAGCCTGTGGCCAGTGCGACTCCTGTAATTTTCGTGCTGCTGGATTTCGTGAGGCTGGCCTGTTAGATCCTACCAGCTACCGGTAAACTGCGTTATCATGTCCGCAACCTGCCTGTTGCGGTACGGTTATAAAAAACTATAAACAGATATTGAGGAGTGGGGTATGGAGATTACTACAGAGGTGATTCTCTTGGGTGGTGTGATTGGTATCGCCTTGGGGGCAGTAGCAAATAAAACAAATTTCTGCACCATGGGTGCGGTCTCTGATTGGGTCAATATAGGGGATATGTCGCGTATGCGATCATGGTTCCTGGCCATTGCAGTCGCCATGCTTGGTATGACTATATTGGAAGCCATTAACATCGTAGATCTAGGTAGTTCTCGTATTCCCTACCGTAGCAGTACATTTTTCTGGCCGCGATATATCCTTGGTGGGCTCATGTTTGGGGTGGGTATGACTCTGGCATCCGGTTGTGCTAACAAAAATTTGGTGCGGATTGGTGGTGGCAATATAAAATCTATACTGGTGGTTTTGGTGGTTGGAGTTATGGCCTATCTTATGACCAGAACAGATTTTTATGGTGACCTGTTCCATAGCTGGATGTTTCCTATAAGCCCTAATTTGGCCATGTTTGATATCGGTGATCAGAGTCTTGGAACCATTGTCGGATCACTGCTGGGGATGGAGCAAGCTGCGGGTATGAATCTCTATGTTGGGGTTGCTTTATCAGCTATTCTGCTATTTATAATATTTCGTTCCAGTGAGTTTCGAGCAAGCCACGAGCTGTTATTTGGTGGTCTGTTGATAGGTCTGCTGGTTTTGGCTGGTTGGTATGTGACCGGTGGGTATATAGGGCAGGAGTGGATTGAATATACAGAGTTTATGGATGAGCCCCCTCCAGGTGTGGGGACGCAATCATTTACCTTTGTGAACCCGATGGGTGAGCTGCTCTACTATCTCTCTAATCCTACTAATAGCAGCCTGATTACTTTTGGACTGTCTGCCCTGTTTGGTGTGGCTATTGGCTCTTTTCTCTATGCACTTATGAGTCGCACTTTTAGAGTAGAGTGGTTCGCCAGTTTTATCGATTTTATAAATCATGTGATCGGTGCAGTGTTGATGGGTATCGGCGGTGTATTGGCCATGGGGTGTACTATTGGTCAAGGAGTAACCGGAGTATCTACTTTGGCGGCCGGCTCTTTTATCGCACTTGGCTCTATTATTCTGGGAAGTGCTCTGACCATGAAGGTGCAGTACTACAAACTGGTTTATGAAGAGGAGGCCACTTTTGTTAAGGCTCTGCTCTCTGGAATGGTAGATCTTCATCTGCTGCCGGCGGCCATGAGGAGATTGGATGCAGTTTAGTCCCTCTGCCAGCAATACTATAGTTTGGTGGTTTCTCCTGCTTGCCCTCAGTGGATTGTTTCAGGGATGCAGTGAGGCTACTAGTGGTAAGGTGGTCAGAGATTTTGGGGTTGCTGGTATGACCACCGGTAGTCTGCTGCATCAGGCCGCCTATGACGGTACTGCAGCGGAGGTGCTACGTGTAATTAATCAGCGTGCCGATATCAATACGCATAATAGTGTCGGGCACACTCCGCTCCATCTGGCGGCCGCCAAGGGGCGAGTGGAGATAGTTAAATTACTATTAAACCATGGGGCCTACATAAATGCTCAGAACGGGATAGGGCTGACTCCACTACACATGGCCACCCAATATGGGCAGCGTCAGACCATAGCTCTACTGTTGCAGCGTGGAGCCAACACTGAGCTGAGGGGCCATGCTTTCGGTATGTTTGAAGAGCAGGTTATGGTGCTGCATCTGGCGGCAAGTCAGGAGGGTGGTGCAGCAGTGGTTGGTCGATTGATCTTGAAGGCGCAGGCCGATGTGGATGCAAAATCGGTGGATATGGGGCTGACTCCATTGCACTATGCCGCTAGTTACAACCGTTGGCATGCGGCTGCTATTCTGCTTAATAGTGTCTCCGAGATTGATGCAGTCGATACTGAGGGAGATACCCCACTGCACTATGCAGTAAGAGCGGGTGCAGTGAAGGTAGCAGAGCTGCTGCTTAAAATGGGCGCTGCGGTAGATATTGCCAATGTTGATGAAGTTACTCCACTGCAGCTTGCTGCTGAGCAGGATGAGAGTGAAATGGTTGAGTTGTTACAGAGATATATTACAGTCGGGTTAAAACCAGACTCACCATAGTAGCTTTGGCCTGTAGGTTGGACTTTAGTCTGACAGTAGTCAGATAAGCAGGTCACTTGGTAGGCAGAACCTTTAAGTGGTTTCTGTATATTGGGCTCTCTTCCGGGAAATACTCCAGCATCACTGCAATATAACGGTCGAATGGGTTCGCGATTGTGCCAATCTGCTCTCTTGTGGCTGTCGTTATATCATAACTGTTAAAGCGGATAGGAAAAGGCACCGGATAGTCGGTGCCGAAGAGGAGTTTGTGGTGCACATCTTGCTGCTCAGAGAGATGGCGTAGTGCACGGGCGCGTAGTGGGGCCAGTAAGGCGGAGATGTCAGCGTAAAGGTTTTCATGCTGTCTCAGTTTGTCTAGCATCAGGAAATAGTCGGCATCAAAATAGCGTGGATTCTTGGAGAAGTTACGCCAGAATTGAAGCTTATAGTTGACGCGCCCCAGCCCCATATGGGCGGCGATTACGGTAACTCCGCAGGCCAGCGGTAGGTCGAGCATATTGATCCGTTCAAAGCGTGCATTAGAGTCGATACTGTACTCACTGCCTATATGGATGATAAGTGGTATGTTCCACTCCTTAAGCTTCTCGTAGTAGGGTATGAGTTGCTCGCTGTTTAGATCCACCCCCCAATAGTTCTGTAGGAATTTGGCACCCTTGCATCCTCTCTCCATATACTCATCGATCAGCTCTAGCGCTCCGGGTCGTCTTGGGTTGATGGAGAAGAATGGAATAAATTGATCTGGGTATTGTGCTGCCACCTGTAGCGTATCTTCAGTCATGGCGCAGACAGTCTGATCCCGGTCGACCTCACGACCTTGCTCATCAAAGCGACTATCCACACCGAATAGACAGGCCTTCTCTATATGTTTAGAGGCGGCTATAGAGCTAGCCATTGCCTCCACATACGCTGTATAGGGCGCGGCCTTTAGCCTCTTTGGGTCTAACCCCAGTCCTGCAGCAAAAAAACGCATCGCTACTCGGTCAAATAGTCGGTCAAATCTGACATTGGGGCTTAATAGATGGGTATGTATATCTACGGTTTTCATGCTCTGTCTGCTCCCATAGCGATCTGTTTAGCACGGCTAAAATCACTTTTGCCGCTGCCGAGTGTAGGGATGGCATCTACTGGAATAAGTTCAGCCGGTCTCATTAGTGGGCTCAGTTCTGATTGCGCTATAAGCTCCTTGAGATCATCTGTGGTTATTTCGCCAGCAATTAGCATGGCCACTTTTTCACCTTTCTTGCCATCGGGCAGGGCAGTAGTGAGTATCTCTATATCTTCCGGGAGCAGTTTACCTATAGCTATCTCGATAGCGCCAAGGCTTATCATCTCACCACCTATCTTGGCAAAGCGGGAGTAGCGATCTACGATGGTGAGAAAGCCATCCTTGTCTAAATGGCCCTTATCTCCGGTCTTGTACCAGCGTTTTCCATCCAGCTCTACTATCGCCTCCGCAGTTTTTTCTGGATCATTGAGATATCCCAGCATTACCTGCGCTCCACCAAACAGGATCAGACCATCCTTATCGACTGGTAGGGTCTTCATGCTTGCTGGATCGACGATACGAAAACTGCCCCCGGGTAGTGGCATACCAACCGTACCCTGCTTGCGTCCCTGCTGTACTCTCCAATCCTGTGGGTCGATACGGTCTGGTATGTTGACGCTGGCTACCGGGGTGGTCTCGGTGGTGCCATAACCCTCATAGATATCTTTGTTGAACTTCATTTTGAAGGCATCGCGCACCTCTGGGCTTAAGCGTTCAGCTCCGGCCACAACAATCCGCAGTGACTCTAACATCAGCGGATGTACCCTTCGGTTACGGTTGAATAGACGTAGAAAGGTGGAGGTGCCACAAAATATACTGGCTTGGTATTTGCCTATAGCTTTAGCTATGTTGATAGTGTCGGTGGGATCGGGGTGACAGATTGCCGGAATTCCCTCCAGCATAGGCATCAGCCCAGTCACTGTGAGACCAAAGGCGTGGAATAGCGGTAGGGTGGCCATGATGGTGTCACGCTCACGTGTGTCCAGTACATCGGATACCTGTCGTATGTTTGCCATGATGTTGCGGTGGCTTAGTACTACGCCTTTCGGTTCTCCTTCGCTACCGCTGGAGAAGAGGATGGCAGCTGGCTGTTCGATTTCGATAGACTCCCCAAACAGTGCATATAGTAGCCGTGCAGGCAGGAGCAGCGAGGCAGCCAGCAGAGATAGTTTATTGAAGGTGGTGATCTCCTCTTTCAGCTCCTCCAGATAGTAGGTATCAACCCGTTCCAGCAGTGGGTCTAGCTCTATGCCACGCTGTTTTAATTTCTTGATAAACCGACTTGAGGTGTAGATGCTGCGGAGCTCAGCCTTGTCTATAGCAGCGTGCAGAGCCTGCAGGTTGGAGGTGTAATTCAGATTTACCACAGTTTTACCCAACAGCAGGCAGGCCAGGTTGGTGATTACCCCGGCGCTGCTGGTAGGTAGTAATAGACCGATATTACGCTCATGGCTGCGTTGGCGGATCAGTCGAGAGAAGCTTAAAACTGCCGTCAGTACCTTGTGTCCAGAGAGATTGTTGTCACCGATGACATCCGCTAGAGATAGATTACTCCCACAGTTTTTGGCACTGCGGAGCCAGGATAGTGGTATCGGCTCCAGGGTGCTGGTGTGTGTTTCCCATGTCTCTATAGATAGATCGAATATATGTCGTTTTAACTCATAGGCCGGTGTCTCCATGGGTAGAGGCTGGCCAAAGGCGACGATAATATCTCCGCGTA
The DNA here is from genome assembly GCA_965602975.1 of uncultured Gammaproteobacteria bacterium. GTDB lineage: Bacteria > Pseudomonadota > Gammaproteobacteria > Chromatiales > Chromatiaceae > CBFDBF01. The sequence continues at coordinate 9,432 of CBFDBF010000002.1, forward strand.
GACTAGTGTTGCGGCTATCTTGTAACTTTTCACTGGAGCGCGAAAAACGGCTACCCCAGAGGCCACGCAGATAGAATGGCAGTATGATGCCATCAACCCCCTCTACAGTGTGCTCATAGCCCTGTTTAAACTCACCGAGCTGGCCGTTACGGCTGATAGAACCCTCTGGGAATAGGCATACCACTTCACCAGCTTTGAGCAGTGCATTGATGTTGAGTAGAGCTTCTTTGCTGCTGCCACCAGCAATCGGTATGACCCCAAAAAAATCGAGGAACCAGCGTAGATACCAGCGTTGATATATCGCCCTGTGCATGACAAAACGTACTGGACGTGGGCATGCAATCTGGATCATTGCCCAATCCAGCCAACTTATGTGGTTACCCAACAGTAGTACACCACCCTGTCCCGGCAGGTTCTTAAATCCCATCACCTGGATGTTGTAGCTGCTGGCAAATATGCGAGCGATAAGATAGCGCACCAGTGATTGTGGTAGTTTCCATACGGTATAGATAGCACCTGCCAGTGCTGCTACGGTAAGTAGATGAAACAGGGAGATGCTACTGGCACCGTTGAGGGCGAAGAGTACGGTTAGCCCCAGAAAGCTGAGCATAACTACATTTTGTACCCAGTTATTACCGGCCAATATCGTGCCTAGCTCTTGATCCTTGGCGTGAAATTGGATCAGGGCATTGAGCGGTACGATGAACATGCCACCTGATACTCCCAGCAGTATAAAATCGGCTATAAGCAGGCTGATCGAGTTGAGTTGTGGCAGTAAGAAGAGGGCAACGACTATACCCAGTGCCCCTAGTGGAATCAGCCCCGTCTCGATATGGTGCTTGGAGGCTCTGCCGGCCAATAGTGAGCCGATGATTATACCGATCCCGGAACAGGCAAGAATACCTTGAATAACCACTGTATTGCTCTCGCCCATGATCTCCTTGGCAAAGGCTGGAAAGGTGGCCAGTACCACCTGAGATATTCCCCAGAATGAGGAGAGGCCGACAATGGAGAGCCAGATGGTGCGATTGGAGAGAAGTTTATTGAGGTTGGTTTTAAGCTGCTGGCCTTGAGTGTACTCTTTCCAGTTAAAATCACCGGCGGCGGTGGGTGCCTCGCCTGTGGGTAGTTGCAGGGCAAACATAAATTCCAGCAGGGAGCAGGCCACCAGCACCCAGCCGATTGGTGCGATTAGCTGTATTATCTGCACCTCACTGCTGTAGCTCGTGTCGGATAGGCGCCCTTCAAATAGCATGGAGAAGACGAAGATCCCCAGCAGAATAGCCACAATGGTAAGCGCTTGCACCAGAGCATTGGCGCTGGTTAGCCGCTCTTTACCGGATAGCTCTTTGATATAGCTATATTTTGCCGGGGAGTAGAAGGCACTCTGCACCGCCAATAGGAAGGTTAGGCTGAAAGAGAGGTAGAACCAGCCGAGGTAGTAGGAGAGGGTGATAAGCAGGGTCAGGCCTACCGCTACCATGGAACTATATTTGATTACCTTTGGTCTGGGATTCCGGTCTGAGAGGAAACCGGCTGGGCTAAACAGGAGTATAAATGGCAGTAGAATAAGTCCATTCACGATTGCCGTCAGGATGATCTGGGTCTGGCCATCATAGATCTTGAATATCGTGTTTTGAATCAGGATCTTATGTCCAAGATCTACAAAGGCGTTGAGGAATATGATCAGTGAAAATGGGATAAACCCAGCGGTCTTGAATAGTCTGTCCATGGCTTGTGCTCTGTCTGTTTCAAATATCAGATGATTGTGGCAGATATTACTCGTGATTTACACCGTGGTTGCCAGAATATATCGGGTTTAAATCGGGCCTGTAGTCGGTGGATTTAGCTTGTGGATTAGGCTTCAGTCCGGTAGTCAGCGTATAGCACTCTTTGACAGTCACCATGCCTGCTGTATAATTGCGCGCTTTACACAATATGGGCCGTTAGCTTAGTTGGGTGAGCTGTAACCATTTGTCCTGTGGACAAACGCAGCACAGTGAACGCACAGCAGGGATGACGCATAGGGAAATGCTAATGTCGCGGGAGGCAGGATGCCGGGAGCGACTGCTGGGCTGGGGAGATACTACATGGATGTACAGTACCATCGATAATACATTGGGTCGTTAGCTCAGTTGGTAGAGCAGTGGATTTTTAATCCATTGGTCACAGGTTCGACTCCTGTACGACCTACCATATAAATCAGCCTGTTACGGCTGTTTCTTGTAGTATGATCATACAATACCCACTATGAAAATCTTGGCTATCGAAACCGCCACTGAGGCCTGCTCTGCCGCGCTTCTGCTCGATGGCGAGATCATGGAGCGTTTTGTGGTGCAGCCACGGCAGCATAGTGAGCTCATTTTGGGTATGGTCGATGAGCTGCTGAATGCAGCCGGTATCAGCTTGAAAGAGTTGGATGCAGTGGCATTTGGGGCGGGACCAGGCTCCTTTACAGGGGTGAGGATTGCCACCGGTGTTGTCCAGGGTATAGCGTTTGGTGCCGACCTGCCGGTTGTGCCGATATCTACTTTGGCTGCCTTGGCGCAGCACCATTTTCGAAAAAATGGAGGGCGACGCATACTTCCAGCCTTTGATGCTCGGATGAATGAGCTATACTGGGGGTGTTATGAGGTTGATGAGAGTGGATTGGCACGACCTATGCTGGATGATCGCCTGCTGCCACCGGAGCAGGTAAGTTGGTTGCAGGGTGGTGGTTGGCACGGTGTAGGAGGCGGTTGGAGTGCTTATGGAGAGCTGTTGAGCAGACGGATGGGAGATGATCTACACTCTGTAACTCCAGACCTGCTTTGTAGCGCCTACGATGTGGTGTTACTGGGTGCTGCTCAGTTTCAGGATAGGGGCGGAGTGACAGTAGAAGAGGCGCTGCCGCTCTATCTACGGGATGAGGTGGCACATAGACCAGGGCACTAATTTATATAAATTGTTGTCATAGAGTACCGGTTAGTGTTAAAAAAGTGTGAGATGCTGTTCTATTTTTTATTTAGGTTTATACGATTATATGGTTTGTCTGGAGGGTTGCATGCGTAGGTTGGCAGCGTGGTCTATATTTTTAGTGGTCCTGTTTGGTATTGTTGTGGCTGGTATGGCTATGGCAGCCGATCCGGCTCCGGCTAGTGATGGCAATTTGGTACAGCGTACAGCAGAGCTACGGAAGCACTTGGAGGAGCGTATTGCTGAATTGAGAGCCGATCGTAGCAAGTTAACTGATGCTATGCAGCAGGGGTATGATCGAACAGTTCTCTGTCGGCACTGTCATGGCAAAGATGGGATCGCTATTCAGCGGGAGGGGCTACAGCGAATTGTGCCAAATCTTGCGGGTCAGAACCCTGTCTATATAGTCGACCAGTTTCAGCGGTTTGAAGATGGCAGACGCAAAGATTTTATGATGGGTGGTCTGGCTGTAAATTTCAGTGAAGATGATATGATCAATACCGCCATATACTACTCCATGCTAAAGCCAGAGGTTGCAGGTGGTGGGAGTCTAGAGTTGCTGCCTAAGGGTAAGCAGATCTTTGATGGTATCTGTGCCGCATGTCATGGTAAAGATGGTAAAGGTCAAGAGGGCTATGCCATGATTGCCGGACAGCGGGCAGACTACATTGTACAGATGTTGAAAACCTTTCGTGATGATCGTGGACGGCGGGTCAATCCATGGATGACTGGTGTCTCTGTTGGGTTGAGTGATAACGATATGGAGGCGGTCGCCTCATACTTGGCTAATCTTAAGTAGTAGAGCAATTTGATGTTACTCCTTGTCAGAGAGGAGCGTCCGCTCGCTCTCCTGTTGCTGTTGGCGCTGGCCTTGGCGCTGCTCTACTTCTTCTCCTTTCTGGATGCTGATCTGATTCGTGCCGGTGAGGCGCGGGCGGCAGAGATCGCCCGTGAGATGGTAGAGCGGGGTAATTTTATCTTACCTACCTTAAACCATGAGATAACAGCTGGCACTCTCACTAAACCACCCCTGTTTCACTGGCTGGTGGCCTCTATTGGGATACAATTTGAGTGGCAAAACTGGGCAGTGCGCCTGCCATCTCTACTGTTTGCTATGGCCACTATCTGGATAGTTTTTTTGAGTGGCAAATTGCTGTTCAGTCGCCGTGCTGCGGTCTATGCAGTTGTGGTTCTATCGACCTCAATCCTATTTCTACAGAACGGCGCGGCAGCACGTATTGATATCCTGTTTACCCTTCTTATCGTCTCTTCACTCTACTTTTTCTGGCAGGCGGTCTTTGGTATAGAGAGGCGTAACTGGATCTGGGGTTTCTATATCTGTAGTGCCTTGGCAGTGGTGGCGAAGGGGCCGGTTGGTCTGCTTTTGCCCTTCGCCATTGCAACCTTTTTTCTGTTGGTGCAGCGGCAGGTAGGGTTACATAGAGATCTATCTATAAAACGCGGTCTGTTACTGTTTCTGGCGGTAGCACTACCGTGGTATATAGCGATGGTATTTACTGCTCCAGCAGAGCTGGTAGACAACTTTCTGTTTGGGCAGCTAGCCCACTGGTGGGAGGGCGGGAGTAAGGCTGCTACCAGTGGGGGCAAATCGATCTTCTACTATCTGCCGCACCTGCTTATAGGGGCTTTCCCCTGGTCTCTGCTGCTGCCGGGAGCACTGTTTTTGACTATCCGTGAGGCCAGGGGTAATCCAAGGTTGAAGGCGATACTGTTCTGGTTTCTGGGCGGGCTTATTCTATTTAGTCTGGGCGGTAAGAAGGCGTCGCGTTATCTGTTGCCACTGATGCCACCTCTAGCACTGTTGACCGGCTACTATCTGGATCGTATTCAGCAGGGGGTGAGCAGACGCCATCGCCGCCTGTTAATTGCCTCTAGTGGAGTTGCCGTAGTGGGTGTATTGCTGCTGTTTGGCCTGCTGCTGGCGATAAATATAGACTCTGAGGCCATTCTGAACATGCTGCTACAGGGGCGTAATCGTGGTGGCACCCAGCAGTTGCAGGAGGGGTGGGGGATGCTGCAGGAGGTTATCGGTGTGGCCACACTGGTGACACTGCTCTCTCTACTGGCGGCACTGTTTGCCTTGGCAGGTGCGATCAAGGGACGAACCTCATGGCTGGTTATTGGCTCTGCCGCTATCATTTGGACTCTGGCTTGGCCGTTCTCCCTCGGTATCAAGCCGCAGCTGGATGCTGCCAAGAGCCCACGTCTGGTCGCTGCAGAGGTGCGGCGCCTGTTGCCAGAAGGGGAGCAACTATATGGTGGTGGTAAGGCCTATAAACACGCTATGCGCTGGTATTTGGAGCGTAACATCACCCTTGAGTCGAAGCCCGATCTGTATCGACGTATCCAGAGTGAGCAGGATTCATCGGTCCTGCTTATGGAGAAGAAGGCTCCACCAGAGGAGCTATTGAGTGCCAGACCTGACAGTCACTACTGGCGGGTCGATTACTATCATGTGACGTTTTTCCCTGGTGATTAGTAGTTGTCGATCTAAGGTGTTTTATATCTGTTTTTTAGACTCCCTCTCCTCTCCTCCCCCACAAGTGGGGGAGGTAATCCATTTAGTTGTGGGTTGAGTCTTAACTCGATCCACAATCTCCTACCCACTCGTGGGGACACCTACATGGAAGTAGGTGCTAGGGCAATGCAGGAGCAAGTGCCGAGGGGTAGGGTGGGGAGTAGAGTTATAGGAATGCATCGATGGCAGAGAGGATAGCAGTGACTCTAATCTAATATTTCCTGTAAAATCACACCTTTGATTGTCATGGGTGAGATTGAGCATGGAAATTTCAGTGGTAATTCCAGTCTTTAATGAGGCGGACAATATAGCCACTCTGGCGGCAGAGATCAGAGCCGCCCTGGATGGGAAGTATGTTTACGAGGTCATCTTCGTGGATGACTGCAGCAGTGATGAGACTCAACAGAGATTGACAGAGCTGCGAAGCGAGTATCCTCAGTTCCGGCATGTCAGGCATCTGCGTAATAGTGGGCAGAGCAGCGCAGTGCGTAACGGGGTGAAGGCGGCTCGTATGGAGTGGATAGTAACTCTGGATGGTGACGGTCAGAACGATCCTGCCGATATCCCCAAGCTTATTCAGGTCATGCAAGAGCAGGGGCCCGACAGCAAACTAGAGATGGTGGCCGGCTATCGTAAAAAACGCCAGGATAGTTGGTTAAAGAGGGTTTCATCCCGTGTGGCCAATGGCATTCGTTCTCGTCTGTTAAAAGATGAGACACCAGATACAGGTTGCGGACTTAAGCTGTTTTCCCGGGCAGCCTTTCTGGATCTACCATATTTTGACCATATGCACCGTTTTCTCCCGGCACTTATACAGCGCAATGGTGGTAAGACCCTGTCCGTAGAGGTGAACCATAGGCATCGAGTTGCAGGGGTATCTAAATATGGCCTGAACAACCGTCTTTGGGTGGGGATAGTAGATATCTTTGGGGTAAGGTGGCTGCAGAAAAGAGCTGCAATTGAAGAGCGCGAATAGCCGTTAAGGTGTTAAGCGCAGAGTGAACACAAGGTAGACTAGATATGCATGAGGTTATATTCGTATTGTTAGGCGCATCGGTTACTCCATGGAAGATTGTAGGTTATGTCGGGGTTTTTATGTTTGCCGGTAGATGGTTTGTTCAACTCATATCCTCCACTAGAGAGAAAAAACCCACCTTTCCTCTTGCCTTCTGGATAATGAGTTTAGGGGGGAGTCTGCTATTATTGGCCTATTTTATATTCGGCAAGAATGACTCTGTAGGAATATTGTCTAATGCCTTCCCGGCTGGTATTGCCCTGTATAATCTCTATTTAGAGATCACTCATAGATCTAGGCTCGGTGTTTCCTGAATTCATAGGAAAGAGTTGAATAACCAGATCAGGATCTGGACTTTATAGCCACTGTTAGCTGATTACGCAGGGCCTTAACCAGATTCAACAGTTTTTTGCTTAAGGAGCCTCTAATTAATGCCTCCCCCATTCATGGGGGAGGGGCTAAACGGTATTAATCAGAGGTTCCTTAAACTAACCCCGTTGGGTTTTGTGTGGTCTGCATATACTAAGACTCAGTGGCCGTTGGTTTATCACTAGGTGAAAGATAAAGCAGGATCCAAAGTGCACGCTGCCCTGGTAGTAGATGCAGATGATTGATCAAGGGATCTTTAAATGAACTTATGGGTTTGTAGGCCTTGTTCGTTAGCGCATAGATAAGAACCGCCATCCTCATGCCACTCATCAAGGACTATACGGGTGGCAGGCTCTCTATTTAGCATAAACTCATGGAGCGCAGGGCGGTGGGTGTGGCCGTGGATCAACACTCTGGTTTGATATTTTAGCATCTGTTCCGCAACTGTAGCGCTATCCACATCCATTACTGTATCTTCCAGCATAGCTGTGGCCGCATCGCTCTTGTGGCGGGCATCGCTGGCGAATAGAGCCCTCTCGGATAGTGGCTTAGCCAAGAACTCCTGGATAAACTCATCACTCCGCAGCATTGTGCGGGTCTGCTGGTAGGTGCTGTCATGGGTGCATAGCAGGTCACCATGCATCAACAGTGTGGCCTCTCCTGCAAGGTCGATAATTGTAGGATCTGGCAGTAGCTCACAGCCGGCTGCACGGCAGAACTGCTCCCCGATCAGAAAATCGCGATTGCCATGCATCAGGTAGAGTTTGGTACCGCCTGCAGAGAGGTTGGCCAGAGCGGCCGTGACCTCAGGGATAGGCTGGCTACAGTCATCATCTCCTAGCCAGACATCGAACAGATCACCCAGTATATAGAGCCGATCGGCCTCGGCTGCAACCTCAGTCAGAAATCGCAGCAGCAGGGCGACCGTTGCCGGACGCTCTGCTGATAGATGCAGGTCGGATATAAACAGGGTGTCCGCCATAGGCGTGATGCCTGTGTTACTCCGTTATCTCGGCCTTTTCGATAACCACATCTTCAACTGGCACATCCTGATGTCCCATGCTGCTGCCTGTGTCGACCCCTTTGATCTGCTCTATCACCTCCATGCCGGAGGTGATTTTGCCAAATACGCAGTAGCCCCAGCCATCTTGACCTGGATAGTCCAGAAACTTATTGTCTGCCACGTTGATGTAGAACTGGGCGGTAGCTGAGTGCGGGTCTGCGGTTCGAGCCATGGCGATAGTGCCGGTTATATTGCTCAGTCCATTTTTGGCCTCATTTTCAATCGGTTCACCGGCCTTTTTCTCTGTCATGCCGGGGAGGAAGCCACCACCCTGAACCATAAAATTGCTAATGACACGGTGGAAGATGGTGCCGTCATAGAAGCCATCTTTTACATACTGGATAAAGTTCTCACTGCTGTTGGGAGCGTTCTCCCGATCCAGTTCAATAACGATATCGCCGAGGTTGGTTTTTAGAGTAATCATATCTGGTTTAGCCCTATTTGCTGTGGTTGATTCTGCTGATACTTTTGATGGTTATGGTTTTGACTGGGACGTTGCGCATACCGTCGCTAGTTTCGGTAAATACATCCGCTATCTTATCTACTGTCTGCATCCCTTTGGTAACCCGCCCAAAGACCGTATAGCCCCAGCCATCTTGACCCGGGTAGTCCAGGGCAGCATTATCCTTATGGTTGATAAAAAACTGGGAGGTGGCCGAATGGGGGTCATTGGTGCGCGCCATGGCGATGGAGCCACGCAGGTTTTTGAGACCATTGCTAGCCTCGTTCCTGACTGGGGCGTGGCCTCTCTTCTTCTCCATGTCAGCAGTGAAACCGCCACCCTGGAGCATAAAGCTGTTTATAACTCGGTGGAAGATTGTGCCATTGTAAAAACCCTCATCCATATAACGGAGAAAATTCTCGACCGTTTTAGGTGCCTTGTCGCTATCCAGCTCCAGTTCGATACTACCCATGCTGGTCTGCATCAGCAGGAGGGCGGTCTCAGCCAGCGCACTGGTGGTAAAACCGAGGCAAAGCAGGGCTGTAAGGGTGATCTGTTGTAGCCATTTGGTCATAAAATATCTCCCATGTTCATATAATTCAGGCTCGCTAAGATAGCATAAAGTTGGCGTTTTCGCATAAAAACCGGGTTGTGGAACTTTGCCGCTGTTCCGCTTTCGTTTACCATTACCCTCTAGACAGTTTCTATCTAAGGAATCTCTGATTAATACCGTTTAGCCCCTCCCTCGCAAGCGGGAGAGGAGTTAATCAGATATTCCCTAATTTATCTATTTGGAGAGCCAATGCTCA
>CBFDBF010000003.1:0-18429 GCA_965602975.1 uncultured Gammaproteobacteria bacterium
CACCAAAAACCTCTTCTACCGAGTCGGCATCGAGTTGGAACAGGCTGTAGATACTCGCCTCTGTGGCTGCTTGGTCAGCGGAGCCGTGGTGGGCGATCTTGGTCACTAGATAGGAGGATTGAAATAGGGCGGCGAGGGCAATGCATCTATCTTTGGCGGAGTGGCTTGAGTTCATGGGGTTAGATTATACCTTATGACATTAGGGCACCTCTATCAATTCATGTTTGGCATCCATGCGCTTGAGAAGCCCAATAACTTCGTTGAAAACCTAGCAAATAGCTAGCTATTTGCTGCGATCTTCGTCTTGTTCTTGAATTTCTCAAGCACATCTATACTAACACAGAATTAATAGAGGTGCCCATTAGAAAATAGATGCCACTGCGGTACACTATGTGCTGTTATTCACCAGCAGGAGTACTGTTTTGAGCGCCAACTCTGTATCTATGCTCGATACCGCTATTATTGTGGCCTATATTTTGGCCACTACCGGTTTTGGCGCATGGTTTATCAAGCGCAGTGGGAGTATGGAGGGGTTTACCCTGGCTGATAGGTTAATCCCCGGCTGGGCGATCGGCCTATCGCTACTGGCGACCTATCTCAGTAGCATAAGTTTTCTGGCTAACCCCGGTAAGAGTTATGCCTCGGACTGGCGGCCATTTGTCTTCTCTCTCACTTTGCCTATAGCAGTCTGGATTGCTGCCAAGTGGTTTGTACCGCACTATCGTAAGGTTGTGACGACTACTGCTTATGAGTATCTAGAGCAGCGCTTCGGGGTGTGGGCCAGACTCTATATGGGAGCTGCATATATTTTGCTGCAGATTGGTCGTTTTGCGGTGGTGCTGTATCTAACGGCATTGGCGCTGGCTGCTCTGTTGAATATCTCTGTGATCACGCTAATTCTGCTATTGGGGGTGTTGACGATTATATACACTCTGCTGGGCGGGTTTGCAGCGGTCATCTGGACAGATGTGGTGCAGTCTATAGTGCTATTTTTTGGTGGCCTGCTCTGTCTGTTTATCCTGATCAACAGTATGCCGGGTGGTTGGGAGCAGCTTAGTGCAACTGCGGTGCGGGAGAATAAGTTTGCCCTCGGTAGTATCGATTTTGATCTGGTGGTGCAGGGTTTTTGGGTGATCTTTATCTTCGGTATTGTGGAGAATCTAAAGAACTTTTCGGTCGATCAAAACTATATCCAGCGTTTTCTCTCTGCTCCGAGTGATGCTGAGGCGAAGCGGGCGCTCTGGCTGGGTGGACTGCTATATATACCGGTATCGGCGCTATTTTTTCTTATTGGTACGGCACTGTTTGTCTACTATCTAAATATCCCTGCTGCCGATCTTCCCACCAAGGCTGATCAGGTGTTTCCCTATTTTATTGTGCATGAGCTGCCTACTGGGATGGTTGGTCTGGTCATTGCCGGGGTGCTAGCGGCTGGTATGAGTACGCTCGACTCATCGCTGAACAGCTCTGCCACGGTCTGGACGATAGATTTCTATCGCCGCCTGATAAATCCAGATGCCTCTGATGTCAGGCAGCTTAGGATGATTCGTATTACTACGGCTTTGATTGGAGTGATAGCAACCATGGCCAGCTTGGTGATGATAAATGCCAAGACGGCACTGGATGTATGGTGGAAGCTATCGGCTATCTTTGGTGGTGGTATGTTAGGGCTGTTTCTTTTGGCATTTCTGTTTAAGAGTATGCGCTCCAGAGAGGCGGCTATTGCGACTGTTATCGGGGTTATATTTGTGGCTTGGGCTACCAGCTCCAAGGTGTGGTTTGTAGATGCCAGTTGGGGCTTTCCGCTGCATACCATGATGATAGGTGTTTGCGGTACTATATTGGTTGTGGCTGTTGGTTTTTTATTGGGTAATTACCGCTCCACCAAGACACTCACCGGTACGGTAGAAGACGACTGACTGCCCCGGTGTAATTGCCCTCTGAGGCTGCTCAAACTCTACTTGGCACTGGTCATCATGGATAGATTGGATGGTGCAGCTCTGTAGCGGTTGACGGTGGCGGATGCGAGCCTGACACTGGAGCGGTGTATTGGGTTGATTACCAGATATCCAGTGTAGTTGATTGCCATGTAGCTCTCTGCTGAGGAGCAGTGGGTGGTCGTGCTGCTGAGCTACGATCAGGCGATTGCCCTTTAACTCCTTGGCGACTACAAACCATGGGATCTCCGGTCGTCCGGTGACACCACCGACCCCTAGCCCTTTGCGCTGTCCCAGAGTGTAGTACATCAGCCCTTGATGCTCCCCTATCTGTACTCCATCTGTGGTCTCTATCGAGCCTGGTTGGGCTGGTAGATAGCGTTGCAGAAACTCACTGAATTTGCGTTCACCGATAAAACATATCCCGGTACTGTCTTTTTTAGCATGGTTGGAGAGTTGCGCCTCCTCTGCTAGTTGGCGTACCTCGTGCTTTTGTATCTTGGCCAGTGGGAATATGGTGTGGGCGAGCTGTTGCTGGTTGAGTAGATGTAGGAAGTAGGTCTGGTCTTTATCTTCATCACAGCAGAGCAGCAGATGGTGGCCACTACTGTCACTGCTGATTTGGGCATAGTGGCCGGTGGCAATGTGGCTGGCACCAAGTCTTAAGGCGTGTTCTAGAAACGCTTTGAATTTTATCTCTCGATTACAGATGATATCGGGGTTGGGGGTGCGTCCTGCTCGGTACTCATCTAGAAAATGGCTGAATACCTGATCCCAATACTCGGCAGAGAAGTTGACGCTGTGTAGTGGTATATTTAGTTGGTCGGCTACCTGCTGTGCATCTGCCAGATCTTCGGCAGCAGAGCAGTATTGCTCTGTATCATCCTCTTCCCAATTCTTCATAAAGAGTCCCTCTACCTCCCAACCCTGTTGTAACAGGAGCAGGGCAGCAACTGCAGAGTCGACTCCACCAGACATGCCGATCATTACCTTTTTTGGTGGGGTGGTCACCCTTCAAATCCTGGTGGTTTCCAACCGTCACTCCACTTCTCTAGAGGCAGGATGGCTGGAGGGACACCGTTGTCGAAGAACCATGAGTCGACTGCCCACCGTTTTTTGCTCTCTTTTTCGCTGATGACCGCAGTGGTGTGTGGCCAGCCGCCAAACAGGAGAAAGCCACGGGTTTTGCGATTTTCCACTTGATGCCAGCGGAGCAGTCCATCTCGCTGCATCATGCGTATGTAGGTGGTGGTATTAGTGGATTCATCTATACAGTCCATCTTGTTGCCATCTATCTCCAACCCTGTGAGATTCCCCCCCTTGTCATTTGATGTGTCTATCTTCTCACCTACTATCTCCTCCATTCTGGCGACCGCTGTAGCGATGAGTTGACGCTCCTCTTCACTGCTGGCGGCTGCCAGTTGAAAGATAGTGCGTATCTCTTCCCACTGGGTGGGGTTGAGTGATAGTTCGGAGATCTGTTTACAGGTGTATTGGTAGCAGACAGAGAACTGTTGGGGTGATGGCGTGTCACTTGGGGGAGTGTATGGTTTTATTATATCTATAGCCAAGGCTATACTTGGCAGCAGGGCTAAGGTGGCGGCAACTGTTATTTGGATAGTGTGGCTGTATATCATTTTATTGTTTCGCTCTGTTATAACCCATTATAAAGGTTTGCAGTTGAAAGTTATAATGGCCGGAATTTGTGCTGTGTCCACTGTGGCCGAATTTGGCTGGGGACTGGATCTGGCAGAATGGGTTTTTTACAGACCAGAAATAGAGGTTTTTTAATGACTTACTGGATGCCGAGTCAGGTCCTGTATAACAGGCTTTGATAGAGGTACTAATAATTTGGTGGTGGGGAGCAAATTATTACTTTGACTCCACCTCTCCGCCTACACCACTTGTGGGGGGAGTGGGTAAACTGGATTAATCAGGGATTCCTTAGTATTAATCCCGGTTTACTCTGTGGTCACCACCCGGTTACGGCCACTATTCTTGGCTTGGTAGAGGGCGGCATCAACTCGTTTGAACGCCTGTTCGGCACTCTCTTCATCTCGTAGGGAGACCACTCCAAAGCTGGCAGTCATCTTCAGGTCCAGATCCAGGTTTGGGCGTAGCTGTTCGATCTTCTGGCGAATACGTTCTGCCAGCAGTGCGGCACCTTCCAGATCGGTGCCATTTAGGGTTACCAGAAACTCCTCACCACCGTAGCGAAAAACCAGGTCTGATTCTCGAATGGTATCTTGTGCGCACTGTGCAGCAGCATGTAGTGCCTGATCACCGTACAGGTGGCCATAACGGTCATTGATCTTCTTGAAGTGATCCAGATCCATCATGATAAAAGATAGAGGTGTCTGGTTGCGTTGAGCCAGATTGATTTCACGTTTCACCGCGCTCTCCATTGCAGACCGATTTTTAATTCCGGTCACCGGGTCCATGCTGGCTGATTGCAGCGCCTTTTGATAGAGCAGGGTGTTGCGGAGTGGATAGAGCAGGGCAGAGAGCAGGTTTTCCGCCGTGGTCAGCTCCCGTTGTGTAAACGGAGTGTTACGAAATAGCTGAGCACTGCCGAGACTATCCCCAGCAACTGTAAGTTCATAAGAGCAGCTATGGGTCTCTTGACTGCCTAGCTTGATCTCTATATTAAGGTTGGAAAAATTGTAGTGCAGGCCATCAAATTTGAGGTTTCTGCTGAGCTCGCTAGAGAACATGGCGATCAGCTCATTGATCTCCAGAGTGGTCTGCAAGAGACCAGATAGCTCTAGAATCCTAGGTTCAAGATCGTGGCGTACCCCAGTACTCTCTGCCAACACCTCTGGCGAGATTGCTGGAAAGTTTTTCTGACTGCTTGATAGTGTACCTGTCTGTCCGTTCATGGTCGTTTTTCCCGATTCACGATTATTTGCAGTAGATACTCTGCTAAAAGCGTGCCATAAATAATTACTTCATAATAAACAGTAGGTTATATCTTGTTTTTGTGACCATGGTTGCATTTTCGGCGAATTTTTGACGCTGGTTTAGGACAAAACCTACTATTTTATAAGTTTATTGTTCGTTTCTACGTCAAAGGCCTGTCCACTACTACCAATACTATCTGCCCCCATAAGCCAGAGGTAGAGCGGCATAATGGTATCTGCACTCTTGACCGTCATACGATCTTCACCCGGATAGGCGATAGCACGCATACTGGTGCGTACTGGGCCTGGATCGATGCTGTTTACCCGGATAGAGCTTTTCTCTGTCTCATCTGCCAAGGTCTGCATCAGCCCCTCAACTCCAAATTTGGATACCCCATAGGCACCCCAGTAGGCCTTGCCGCGTCTACCTACCGCGGAGGAGGTGAAGAGTATGGATGCATCTTTGGCCTGACGTAGAAGTGGCAGGCAGGCTTGGGTTAAAAGGAAAGGGGCATTTAGGTTCACCTGCATTATCTTGAACCATGTCTCTGGAGCATAATCGTCGATACGGCTCAATAGTATTAGTTCGGCAGCATTGTGTAGTATCCCCTCTAGTGAGCCAAACTCCTCGCCCAACTTTACCGCTAGCTCCAAATAGTGTTGTGGGGTAGCTCCTTCAAGCTGCATTGGATAGATGGCTGGTTGTGCCCCCCCCGCCTGTTCTATAGCATCATAGACCTGCTCCAGTTTTGCCAGGGTTCTGCCTAGCAGGATCACGGTTGCACCATGAGCGGCAAAGCTCTCTGCGGCCACTCGGCCAATGCCATCACCAGCTCCAGTTACCAGTATAGTACGGTTCTGTAGTAGATCTTTAGCTGGTTGATAGTTACTCTGCATCTCCAGATGTTCCTTGTAGTGATTGGGGTGGTATCTTACCTTTTTAGCCGTATCGGTTCGATACCTGCCCACGATAATATGTCAGCAGGCTGCTTGATCTGTCCATCGGCCTGCCACTCTGTCGGGTGGTCATCAGCACCTAGATAACCAAACATGGCGACTAGGGTTGTGGTACCAGCATTTTTCCCTGCCTCTATATCCCGTTTGGCATCACCTATATAGATGCACTCTGCGGGGTTGCTGCCGATCTCACGGCAGGCGTGGAGGATAGGTTCTGGATGTGGCTTGCTGTGGCTGGTGGTGTCACCACTGACGATAGAGCCAGCGCGCTGAGTGAGTCCTAGATGCTGCATCAATGGGTCGGTTAGCCAGGCTGGTTTGTTGGTGACCACGCCCCAGCTCAGACCGTTCTGCTCTAGCTGTTCCAGGAGTTCAGGCATGCCAGGGAACAGGGTGGTCTGCCGGCCAATATTGGTCCGGTAGGTGGCTAGTAGCTCTTGGCGCAGCGGTTCAAACCCGCTATCTTCTGGCTCTAGATTAAAGCCTAGTCTAATTAGCGCAGCACCACCGTGGGAGACGGCAGGCTTGATCTGTTCGAGCGACAGCATTTTGCGCCCATGCTGTTTCAGAGTATGATTCAGGGCGGCGGCGAGGTCAGGAGCGGTATCGGCCAGAGTGCCATCCAGATCAAACAGGATCGCGCTATAGCTGCTATTTGCAGGTTGCTTATCCATCTATCTCCCGACTGCAGGCGACCATGTAGTTTACATCTATATCGCTATTTAACTTATATGCTTTGGTTAGGGGGTTGTAGCTCAGGCCTATGATGTTGCTGCTATTGAGTCCCGCTTGGCGTAGCCAGCTATCAAGTTCTGAGGGGCGGATAAATTTGTCGAAGTCGTGGGTTCCTTTGGGTAGTAGACGGAGGATATATTCGGCTCCAATGATGGCAAACAGGTAGGATTTTGGATTGCGGTTAAGGGTTGAGAAAAAGAGCTGGCCACCAGGTCGCACCAGCTTGGCGCATGCATATATGATAGAAGATGGATCTGGCACATGCTCCAGCATCTCCATGCAGGTGATGATGTCGTAGTCTCCCGGCTGCTCCTCTGCTAGCTGCTCTACCGTAATCTGGCGGTAGTCGATCTCTAGTTCAGACTCTAGTAGGTGCAGGCGGGCCACCTCCAGTGGTGCCTCGCCCATGTCGATACCGCAGACCTCTGCCCCAAGTTGCGCCATCCCCTCACTTAGGAGGCCACCGCCGCAGCCAACATCGAGTACCTTTTTCCCCTGGAGTGGGGCGATCCCGTTTATATACTCTAAGCGCAGCGGATTGATCTCATGTAGCGGTTTGAACTCACTCTCTGGATCCCACCAGCGGGAGGCGAGCTCCTCAAATTTATCAATCTCTGCGGGGTCAACATTGTGGTTGTTCTGAGCCATTATAACTGCGCCTCAATAAATGATATACAGGATTATACATCTATGTTTATGTTGATGTAACGTACGATATGCGTGGTATATTTTATTAAATAATGGCACGCTGACAGTGCTATTGATGCATCTCAGATCGCTATGTAGTATTTCAGCTGTTTCTACTCCATGTTATTACCTCTGCTTTGAATGTTCTTTATATGTTCTCTCAAAAAACCAAACCACAAAAACCGCACAAAAACCGAAAAACCGGGGTCAGAGAGCAATTGTTTCTAATATAGATGCGAGCTAATACAGGAGATTCTGTTTGTTCGGCGTGGATTGCTCTCACCAGATGATGCACAACAGATGCAAACATGACAGAACAGGGGCAGCTTCTATTTGAATGCGGAGGTGAGAATCGAAGCGGCGGATCGGCAGGGGTTTGAGCGGCTGCTCCGTTACTGTGCCCGGCCCATATTTGTCGGAGAGCGGCTGCGTTGGCTGGAGGAGGACGGGACGCTCATCTATCTCGTTTGCCGAATCCCAAGCACGATGGTCAGACCCTGCTGTGGTTGACACCGACGGAGTTTCTCGACTGCATCGCCATTCTGATTCCGCCGCCCCGGCGGCACCGGTACCGCTACCATGGGGTATTGGCGCTCAATGCGCCACTGCGAAAATGGGTCACGGAGAGGGTAGGGCTTTCACTAACCTCTGGACGCCTACCTTTGGTTTTCTTGCAGTAACACCACCAAATACCCGAGCAATGTATCCCGCAGGTCGTGGAGTTCTCCCATCCTCGCCTCCGGGCTCCGGTCCTGAGCTTGGAGTTCAAGCAACTCCGCCGCCAGCGCATGTACCTGCCGGTGCAGTATCTTGATGTCCTGGAAGGCTGGCTGCGTACCATGACGGACCTGGCCCTCGTTGTCGAGCCAGTGGCCGAAACGGCACTGGTGGCAATCCAGCGGCGGTGGCGCCGTGCGTTCGCCCTTGATGCACTCTTCGATAGCCCGAATCCAGGCACGGTGCTCGACACTGGCGAAAATCAATGGCAGGTCGTCACGACTGACTGGGCGCTGCGTTGTCCAGACCGGTTCGGGCCGCCAGCTCTTGATCCAGCCATGCAGTTCATCTGCTGGCATGGGCCGGGCAATACCGTAGCCCTGAGCCAGTTCGCAGCCGAGTTGCAGCAACAGTTTGCCGTGCTCCATGGTCTCGACCCCCTCGGCGATGGGCTGACGGCGGAAGGCCATGGCTAGGCCCAGTACGCCTTCCACAATGGCCAGGTCTTCAGGGTCGTCCAGCATGTCGATGACAAAACTACGGTCGATCTTGAGCCGGGTGGCCGGCAGGAGTTTAAGATAGGTAAGGGAGGAGTAGCCGGTGCCAAAATCATCCAGGGCAAAGTTTATCCCAAATTCATCAATGCACATATGCATCATCTGGGACATTCGTTCAACATCTTCCAGTGCGCTGGTCTCCAGCACTTCCAGTTCCAGCAGGCTGGGTTTGGCATTCGGATGGGCCGCCAGCAATTCGCCCAGACGTCCTTTGAATTCAGCCTGCTGCAATTGGAGTGCGCCGATATTCACGCTCACCGAGATGTCCAGCCCGACGGTGTACCACACTTCCAGCTGTGTCAGTGCGGTGTCGAGCACCCATTCGCCCAGTTCTATGGCCAGCGGGTGATCCTCAATGAGCGGCAGGAACACGGCTGGCGGCAACAGGCCCTGCTCCGGATGCTGCCAGCGGATCAAGGCCTCGACACCGACTGACTCACCAGTACGCATGTTCACCTTGGGCTGGTAATGGAGCACAAATTCACCCTTGCTCAGGGCTCTACGGATGTGTTTCAGGCTATCATGGCGCCCTCTGATGTTACGATCCAGTTCGGCATCGAAGATTTGATAGCGGTTCTTGCCGGTCAACTTGGCCTGATACATGGCATGGTCGGCTTGGCGGAGGAGTTGGTCGGCATCCACCTCCTCTTTCTGCGGGTAGAAGGTCGCGCCAATACTGGCCGAGACCTGAAGGACAAGATCGTCGACATGCACGGGTTGTGCGACAGCTGTAAGCAGGTGGGAGATCATCCGTAAGCTGTCCTCGGTATCGGCAAAACCACTCAGCACCGCGACGAATTCATCGCCACCAAGGCGAGCAATAGTATCGACTTCGCGCAGGGTCTCTTTCATGCGGGTGGCCACAGTCACCAGCAACTTGTCGCCAACTGCATGGCCGTGGGCATCATTTATGAGCTTGAAGCCATCCAGATCCAGATAGGCTACCATCAGCCGTTGCCCACTCCGCTCGGTTTGAATTATGGTCTGATGCAGACGGTCAGCCAGTAGCAAGCGGTTTGGGAGGCTGGTCAGTGCATCGTAATGGGCCAACCGGAAGATGTACTCTTCTTCCTCCTTCTTTCCGGTGATGTCTCGTATCACTGCAGAAAAGAACCGCGAACCATCCACTACCCATGTTCCCAAGGAGATGTCCATCGGGAACTCCTCGTCGCTCTTCCGCAGCCCAACGCTTTCTATGATTTGGCCGGTCAGGTGAGGCGTAATGCCTTCCAGTAT
Organism: uncultured Gammaproteobacteria bacterium; assembly: GCA_965602975.1. GTDB lineage: Bacteria > Pseudomonadota > Gammaproteobacteria > Chromatiales > Chromatiaceae > CBFDBF01. Next base: position 9,727 of record CBFDBF010000003.1, read on the forward strand.
CCAGGATATCCCGTGGCCGCGCTGATCCCGAAGTCGCTCCGTGATAAGCATCCAGATGGGCCGGCCAATGATCTCCTCCTTCCGGTAGCCGAAGATATCCTTCGCCCTCGGGTTCCAGGAAATAATGTTTCCCTGAGTGTCGGTGGAGATGATGGCATCGTTGGCCGATTGGGTGACGGAACGGAACCGCTCCTCGCTTTCCCGGAGAGCCTCGGTGGTCTTGTACACCTCGCGGGTGGTCAACAACGCGATGCCCCAGGCCATCAGCACCCCTACCGAAATGGCCAGAAGGCTGAAAACCGCGATTCCCCGGATTTTTTCGAGCGCTCGGTGGAAGAGGACGCGGCTTGAAACGACGATGTGGACATGGGCCTTGCTCCCCTCTACCGGCGTGGCGATGTCGTACCAGGACTGCCCCTCCTGGTCTTCGTAGGATATAACGACGTCTCCAATTTCACCCGGAGCGTGAACATGCTCCAGTAGCGCCTTGGGAAACCCTCTGGAAAACGTGTGCGCAAAAGGCCGTAGGTTTTTTTCCACGTAAGCGTAGCCCACCGCCGTGTCGGAATCTACCATCCGGGTGAGCAGGGCCTGTACGCCCACCCGATCATCCCACAGAAGCAGGTCGGTGGCCTGGATCGCTAAAATCCGTGCCTGACCCGCATAGATATCCCTGGAGTACTCGTTCTGGTGGGCAATATCGGTCATGGCGGCAGAGAACGAGACCGCCACAATCAAAGGGATCAGCAGGGCCAGCAACCGATAAAATATCCTCTTACGGAGGCGGAATCCAATCAATGCTTGATCTCCTCCTTGTGCAGCCATCGCTCCATGTCCCGGACCGAGTCGTACATGGCGTCCTCTCCAACCTCGAAGCGTTCGATCTGGAGTTGTTTCAGGATGGCGGCACCCTCCGGATCCTTATGCAAGCTCAGGAAGATCTCCCGCAGGCGCTTCTTGCTCTCCGCGGGGATATCCGGGTGGACGACCACCGGGGGGATACCGTAAGCGGGGGACTTCTCAATGATCTTGGTACGGCCGGTGTATGTGGGGTCCACTTCGTTCATGAACTCCCAGATGAGGGAATCCACCGCAGCACCAGCGGCCAACCCTTCCGCTACCGCCTTGATGGAGTTATCGTGGCTATGGGTCAAAAAGGTCTCGCCAAAGAAGGACTTCGCCGTCTCGCCCATGCGGGAGAGGACGAAGGTGGGTACCATAAAGCCTGTGTTGGAATGGGGATCGGTAAAGGCGAACCGTTTGCCCCGAAAATCCTGGAAGGATTTGATGGGGCTGTCCTTGTGGGCCAGGAAATAGGAGTGGTAGATTTTCTGCCCATGGACGACCGGGACCGCCACCAACTCCATACCGAACTTATCTTTGCCCGTCACGTAAGGCCCGGCGCAGACGAAGGCGGTATCGATCTCCTTTCGTTCCAGGAGATCATTCACCTCGGCGTAGGTCTTGCGTTGGTAGAATTCCGTCCGCATGCCCATCTTCTTCCCGATCAGGCGCAACAAATCGTTATAGTATTTCTTGGTATTCTTTGGGGAGATCATGGCCGCTACGGCAACCCGCAGGACCGGCCGGTCGTCCCCGGGAACGCTCATGGGATTAACGTCTGTCTGTGTAAAATCTATCTTGTGCACCCTCTCCCATCCAGAGGGCATGAAGAGGTAGGCAAGCAGTCCGATGGCTGCGGCCACAAATACGATTACTGCAAGGATATTGAGCATTGAGAAGCGCTTCTCTGCCATCTTTATGATCCTTTCTAGAACTAACATGTTCTTGGCAACGCTGATTAATACAGGAACGGGCTATGCACTTGACGCAAGTAGCCACTATCTTTTGATATGAAATAGGCCGCATGGCCACGGCATGTTCCATCAAACGGTAACATAGCAACCCCATGGATCGTGAAGACCTACGGTTGAAGCGAAATGTGTACTCATAGAGTATAGTAGTCGAGATATTTCTTGCTTACCGTACCTTGATGCGTTCCCATGATCCAGCTTTTCAACAACGATGCAACTTAATGCACTCTCGGCATTACAACATGTGCAGGATCACCGCTGTTAGAAAGATTGGTGTTGATGTGCTTATACCCTGGTTTCTCAAGGTTATTAAGCTGTTTCCAAGCATCCGTTAGGATTGTTGTCCCGGCGCAACTGCTTAGGAGACAAATTCAGAGAGGTTATCGGCAGATGCATCATTCGATGTACGTGGTGTATTTGATTAAATAACGGCACGCTGACAGTGCTATTGATGTATCTCATATCGATATGTGGTATTTCAGAGCTGGACATCCAAAAAGTCATTGATTTTTTAGATTCAAATTCCTATCCTTAATATTATGACTTTCACGTATCTTTGTTCCTTACTACGGCCATTAGGCTGCCTTCAGATCTCTCTTTTTTTGCTTGCAGCTACAATCTTTCCTCTGCATGTCAGTGCCGAAACTACGAGTTGCCCCGAATTGAGTATTGTGCTGGACGGGGATTCCGTCATGCCCGGAGGTGTCTCCTATGTCTCTCACCTGGAAATGCATAAGATCGGGCCAGGATCTGGATATGACGGGCAGTGGCAGGTGGATCTGTTCACCCAGGAAAATAACTACCCCTGGGATACAAAAGTATCTATCCACCGGAATGAAAGGGTGGATTTTAAACATGGACAATGGATGCAGTGCCAGTCTGATATGGCAGCCAACCATTTCACCTCCAGTTGTTCAGGTGGTCGGCTGATCCTGGATGTGTCCGGCGGTAAAATAGGATCCCACAGAACAGGAAAATGGATCGGTAAGATTCAGGGCAATCAGGCAACTTTGCGGTTTGATGACAGCAATCCCTATGCCCCTGTTATGAAAGGTAGTGTCAACAGAGTAGCTGCAGGCAGTATTGCGTTGCAGGTCACTCTTGCACAAGATAAATATGTATACAGTATGGCGAATCCCGGTGAGTTTGAAGTTGAGTTAAAAGCCAATGTCACACCGGACACTTATAAAAATGATATCAAGTGGGAGCTGCCGAATATCCAAAACTCCAACCGGGTTGTCACTCCTGCATCAGCACAGGGTGACAACATAACGGTAAAATTCACCGGACTACCTGGCCTAAATTCAGAATTTGGTAAAAAGAGTGTTACAGCCAAGGTCAAAGTGGGTGCCTGTGAGGTGGAGGATTCCAAAGAGATCACGCTGTTTTTTCCAAGGGATAGAAAGAACAATCCAGGCGGCAGCAATCCCAACTGGTTTTACTACTGGTCCCAGACGTCGGCAAAAAAAGGTCCTGCAAAATACAAAGGGAGTGCAGATATGTGTTCATCACCTATCAACCGATCTGAAGGGGTCTTGGGCTATTATCGTTACAAGCATCTGGAAAATATTTATTACATATGTGACCTAAGCCGTCTGGGCCAGAATTTTGAATTCAATACCGCACAGTGGAACGGTAACCAGATGGTTTACAAAGCAGTGACCGGTATTGATACATTTGCTGCAGCCTCTTACCATGAAAACGGCCATTACTCCCATTTTAAAAACTGGTGGTTCCAACACAGGGCTGTAGTGCCCTTCAGTCAGAATGAAGATTTTAATAAAAACAGTATAAAAGATACCGCAGAAACCATGCTGGATGGTGATAAAGATCTGATACCAGACAGTAAGGAGGCCGCTCTTGGTTTTAATAACACTAAACAATACACCTACCCCGGCCCGCATGATGATGAAGAGATTTTGGCCTGGAAAGATGAGGCCGAGTGGGTCATAGGATCGGCCAACAACGAGGACTGGGCCAAACCGGGTAAGCAGTGGCCCTGATGATTATTGAAGAATCCACCTGGCCTATACTTCTTTAATGGCTTACCTATTCCTGTTTGTATTACCCCAAAACAGAAGTTGGCCTTTATGACCTAGGTGCTACTTCTGGTACTGCTAAAAATGGGCTGTTTTTAGAGGCGTCCTTATGTTTATCTGCCACTTGGCTGTGGCCTCAAGAATCTCTCTGCTGTTCATGGTGGTGAGTTCACGCCCCTTTAGTAGATGTCTTCCGGCTACCCAAACATCGGTTACGTTGCTGCGGTCGGTAGCGTATACCAGTTGTGAGATGGGGTTGTAGACTGGTTGGGTTTCGATCCCTCCCAGATCAACTGCCACTAGATCGGCAGATTTGCCCACCTCTATAGAGCCGGTTCTATCAGCAATACCCAGAGCCATGGCGCCGTTTATGGTGGCCATGCGTAGGGCGGTGACAGCTGGCAAGGTACTGGGGTTGTGGGAGATGCCTTTGGCCAGGAGGGAGGCGGTGCGCATCTCTCCAAACATATTTAGATCATTGTTGCTGGCAGCTCCATCTGTGCCTAAAGCGATATTGATTCCAGACTCTAGTATTTTATCTGCTGGGCAGAACCCATTGGCTAGTTTTTGGTTGGACTCTGGACAGTGGATTACATTTGCCCCGCTCTGGGCAAAAAGTACCAGCTCATTAGCGTCTACTTTGGTCATGTGAACGGCTTGTAGGGAGGGCGATAACAGACCCAGTTTTTGGAGCCGCTCCATTGGTCGACAGCCATAATTTTGTAAGCTCTGTGTGATCTCATCATCAGTTTCATAGAGATGTATATGGATTGGTATGTTGAGCTCATCTGCCAAGACTCTGATCCGTTTTAGTGGGGCATCGGATACTGAGTAGGGTGCGTGCGGGGCGAAGGCAGTGGTGATTAGATGGTGACTACGGTAGTTGTCGTGTACCTCAAGTCCGCGCTGTAGATACTCATCGGCATCTGTCGCCCAGGCTGAGGGGAAATCTATCATGATTAGCCCAACAGATGCACGGATGCCGGCATCAGCAGCCACCTTGGCGGTGACATCTGGGTAGAAGTACATGTCGTTAAAACAGGTGGTGCCACCACGTAGCATCTCGGCGATGGCTAGACGGCTGCCATCAGCTATAAATTTCTCGTTGACCCATTTTTTCTCTGCCGGCCAGATATGCTCGTTTAGCCAACTCATGAGTGGCAGGTCATCGGCCAGCCCCCGAAACAGGCTCATGGCAGCGTGGGTGTGTGTGTTGATTAGACCGGGGATAATGACATGTTCGGAGAGATCATGCTCCTGTCTTGTCGAGTACTTCTCTTTGGCTTCAGCGGTTGGTAGGATCTCTAGAATATCTCCACCCTTTAGAGCGATTGAGTGTTTTTCTAGAATCTGTTCATCTGGTATTACCGGGATCACCCAGCGGGCATGTAGTAGAGTATCGATATTCATTGGTAATAGTTCTATTGTGGTAGATTCCACTGCCGGTAACTTTCAGCGGTAAGGTTGTCTGGTTTTAATGTTAGCATTCGCTCAAAATCGTCAACATACAGAGGTTTACTAAATAGGTGTCCCTGATAATAATCACATCCGTGTTGCTGTAGAAATTGGTGTTGCTCGACGGTCTCTACACCCTCTGCTATTACACTTAAGTTGAGGTTTTTGGCCATTGCAATAACAGTGGTGGTTATCTCTACATCATCTTTTTTATGGGGGATGTTTTTGATAAAACTTTTATCAATTTTTAGTTTATTTAGTGGCATGCGTTGCAGATGTGATAGGGATGAGTAGCCGGTACCAAAGTCATCTATAGAGATACGAATGCCCTTGTTGCGTAGTTGGTTGAGAGTTGTTGTTGCTTTTTCTTTACGCTCCATTAGTGCGCTCTCGGTGATCTCCAGGGTTAGTTGACTGGCTGGATATCCAGTCTGTTCCAGGGTTTGGAATATTTTTTCAACCAAGTCATCTCTTTTTAGCTGAGATACAGATAGGTTGACTGCTAGAAGGAGCGGCGGTAAGCCACGTTCTAACCATGTTACGCCTTGAAGACAGACTTTGTGTAGCACCCAATCGTCTAAGTGGTTGATTAGCCCCATCTCTTCTGCGACCGGAATAAATTTATTAGGGGTTATGTCGCCATGTATAGGGTGCCGCCAGCGCAGCAGGGCCTCTACTCCAATTATCTCTCCACTATTAATAGATACCTGTGGATGATACAAGATATATAGTTTCTCCTCTTCTAGAGCATGGCGTAAACTGTTGTGTATATCGATGCGTCGACGCGCTGCTATAGTTAGCTCTTCCGAGAAGTATCGAAAACAGCCGCGACCCTCTCTTTTGGCTTGGTAGAGTGCAGTATCTGCATGCTGCATAAGGATTTCAGCGCTCTCCCCATGCTTAGGGTATAGGCTGATACCTATGCTAGTGCCAACATGCAGTTCTAGCCCGTTGGGGAGATGCCATGGTTTGTTAAGGGCATGGATGATCTCATTGGCAAGGATGGCAGCATCACCGGGGTTACTTAATTCCTGCATCAATATAGCGAACTCATCACCACCGAGACGGGCGACCAGATCGCTTTTACGTAGTCTATCATTTAGTCGCTGTGCGACCTGTTGTAGCAGTTGATCGCCTACGGGGTGGCCATAGCTATCGTTGATGTCTTTAAAGCTATCGAGGTCAAGCATTAGTAGTGCCACGCTATCTTGGTTACGGGAGGCTGTAATTGTGATATCAATAGTCTCCTGTTAGCCAGTTGAGTTAGAGGGTCGTGATGGGCAAGGTGCTCAAGTTTGGCTTCAGTCTCTTTGAGTCGGCTGATATCGGAGAAGATGCCGACATAGTATTGCAGGTTTTTGGTCTCACCATAGACGCTACTGATACTTAGTAGTTCTGGAAAGACATCACCGTTTTTGCGCCTATTCCATATTTCACCTCGCCAGTGCCCAGATAATTTTATCTCTCTCCACATCTCCTTATAGAATAAATCGTCATGTTTGCCAGACTGTAAAATGTTCGGTAGTTTGCCCAGAACCTCGGATTCGGTGTAGCCAGTCATATTTGTAAATGCACTGTTTACTGTACAGATAACGCCATCACTATCAGTTACCATCACTCCCTCATGGGCGTTCTCAAATAGTGTTGCATAGAGGCGTTGTCGCGCCATCTGTTTGTCTCGCTCTGTCATATCTCTGGCAACTGACAGTGCATAGTCCTGCTCTTCATGGCGTAGATATTTACTGCTGATTTCTACTGGCACCGATGTGCCATCGCGTCGGTGATGTGAGGTGCGTAGTGTCAAGCTCCCCTCTATCTTGAGGCGAGTTTGTAACTCCTGCCACTTCTCTGGAGTACTGAACCCTATGGATATATCCCAAGCCATCATACTGCGCAATTCATCTCGGCTGTATCCGAGCATTTTGCAGGCGCGGTCATTGGTTTCTATAATGTGCCCGCTATTTATATCTATAATATAGATGGCATCATCGATCTGTTCTACCAGGCTCAATAAAAAATCTTTCTGTTGGGTCTTTTGTAACACATTGCGTGTAGTAGATAGATCGTGGTTAATCCGTGCTAGAGCATCATGTAGATACTCTATATAGCTACCCTGTAGTGTTTTGACGACATCGTGCCTGGTGATCAAGCCTGCAATTTTACCCTCTATATGGGTAACCACTAGACGTCTGATGCTATGTTCTGCCATCAAGTAAGTGGCATCCTGTATCGGCAGGTTTGCTTGGCATGATATGACGGGAGTTTGCATTATATCGCTAATAATTACCCCGTCGTTCTGGGTTACTGTCTGGGCAAGGTGGACAATATCACGCTCAGTTATGATGCCTACAGGGTATCTGTTTTCACATATTACTATGCAACTGACGCCTTTTTTGACCATCAGTTGCACCGCCTTTTCCAGAGATGCAGATGGGTCCAGAGTTACGACATCTTCTGACATGGCAGAACCAACCATCTTTAGCTCTACCATATACTCCATGCTCATGTGGTGCATAAAGTCGGCTTCACTGACTAGCCCTAATAGAGCGCCTGCATCGTCTGTTACTATCAGGTGCCGGAACGAGTGCTCACTCATTAGGCGATAGGCATCGCGGAAGCCAAGATCTTTATTGGTTGTGAGTAGGTCGGTACTCATTACATCGCTGATAGATAATTCACTGATTGCACGTTGGTCAGCTATAAGCTGTAGTACGTCTTGTTCTGTGAAGATGCCTAAGGGGCGCCTATCCTGCTCAGTGGTCACAACGATGCAGCTGATATTGTGGCGTTCCATCTGGTTTAGAACTTGTATTAAACTGGTATTGATAGAGGTTGTTTGAACCTCGTTGGTCAGGATGTCATAGAGTGATATATTGGTCATCGATGCTGCCCTGTCTCAGTAGAACGACAGCCAACTAATGTAGTTGGAATGCGTCTAATCTTATTTAGAATATACAGATTTATCATAGGACAGTAAAATATGGACCTAATCCCCTTAGATATAGCTGCTACCGCTGATAATGCCATCGTCTGGCGTAATGATCGGCTATATCTGCTAGATCAGCGTCTGCTCCCTCTGGAAGAGAGCTATCTGGAGCTGCAGAGCCTAGAAGCGGTAGTAGATGCTATTCGTAGTATGGTGGTGCGGGGTGCTCCCGCCATTGGCATTACTGCGGCATATGCTATTGTTCTGGCGGCACGTGAATGTTATGCGGAATCCAAAGAGCGGTGGCATGAGAATATCGAGCAGCAGTTAGAGTTACTGGCTGCTGCCCGTCCGACGGCAGTAAATCTATCTTGGGCCATCGCCCGTATGCGCCAGACCATGGTTAGGATTGAAAGTTGTAATCCTGAAGTGATGCTACTGGCAGAGGCCAAAGCGATCCATCAGGAGG
>CBFDBF010000004.1:0-18135 GCA_965602975.1 uncultured Gammaproteobacteria bacterium
CTTGTGGTTTTTTGGAAACCTGGCAGTGGAGTCTTCATTTATACCACTTGCCATCATATTTGAGCACAGAATTTACATGCCCGCCATGCTTCTTTTTGTATTGCCGGTGAGCTTCGCCTTTAAATATCTTCATGTTAAATATGTCAAAGCAGTCATTTTCAGCGTGGTACTGGTGATAATGTCCATATGGAGATTTTTTCAGCTGGTGAGTATGAGCATCTAGCCTATCAGGCGGATAATCTGTTTGCGGTGGAGTTTCGTGGCTTGAGTGTGGAGGAGAAGGAGGCTAACCGGCGCAAGAAACAGGTCTACACTGGGGAGCGTCTCTCGCTTAACTTCCAGGATATCGAAGTACGAGCCGTGCTGCAGCTATTGGCAGATTTTACTGACCTAAACATGGTCACTAGCGATAGTGTGAGCGGTAGTATCACCCTGCGGCTGCAGAATGTACCGTGGGATCAGGCGCTGGAGATCATCCTGAAGAGTAAAGGGCTCTCCATGCGTAAGAGCGGCAATGTGATTATGGTCGCCCCCACCGAAGAGATCGCGGCGCGGGAGAAGTTAGAGCTGGAGTCCCAGCAGCAGGTTGAGGAGCTGGCACCGCTGCACTCAGAGTATATCCAGGTAAACTACGCCAAGGCGGAGGATATTGCCGATTTACTGAAAGGCGATGGAAATCAGCTGCTGACCCCGGAGCGCGGTAACGTAACTGTGGATGGTCGTACTAATATGCTGTTGGTGAGGGATACAGCGTCCAAGCTGGAGGATATCCACCGTCTGGTGCAGAGGTTGGATATACCGGTACGGCAGGTGTTGATCGAGTCGCGGGTGGTCACTGCAAACGATGACTTTGCCAAGGATATCGGGGTGCGCTTTGGCTTTAACCGCTCTAACAGGACTAAACATACTGAGCTGATGGTGGCTGGTGGTGCGCCAGGCGTAATCACCGCTCCAGATGCGTTAGATACCGGTAGTTTTATGGGGTTTGGTAATACTATCGAGAATCCAGCAGGTAGCGGCAACCCAGCACTCATGGTAAACCTGCCCGCAGATATTAGTAGTGGTGGTGGTGCCATCAACCTGCTGGTGGGCAAGATCGGCTCCTTTCTGATGCAGTTGGAGCTATCTGCGATGCAGCAGGAGGGGAAGGGTGAGATCGTCTCCAGCCCCAGGGTTATTACCGCCGATCGTAATGAGGCCGTAATCAAACAGGGGTTTGAGATCCCCTATCTGGAGGCATCCTCTAGTGGTGCTGCCACTATCGCCTTTAAAGAGGCGGTTCTTGAGCTGAAGGTTACTCCGCAGATCACCCCGGATGATCGGGTTATCATGGATCTGTTGGTCAAGCGAGATAATCCGGATTTTACCCGCGCCATCTTGGGAGTGCCGCCACTACAGAAGCGCGAGGTTACTACCTCCGTGCTGGTGGATAATGGTGAGACCGTGGTGTTGGGCGGTATCTTTGAGCGTACCAAAGCTAGTAATACAGAGCGGGTACCGTTCTTTGGGGATCTCCCCTATGTCGGCTTTCTCTTCAAACGAACCCAGAAGACCGATGAGAATACTGAGCTGTTGATCTTCGTCTCTCCGAAGATACTGAAAAACAGTCTGAGTGCACGTTAGAGCCGTAAGGAGACTCCTAGTTGATAGTCATCTAGGCGAAGGTCTGGATTCAGAGTCAAAAAACAGGGGGTGTGCCGTCGGGCGCACCCCTTTTTTCTGGTATATTGGGCTATGCGGCAGACAAAAAACATCTTTCTGATTGGTCCTATGGGGGTGGGTAAAAGCACCATCGGTCGGCAGTTGGCCAAGCTGCTGCGGCTTGACTTTGCCGATAGTGACCACGCTATTCAGGAGCGTACAGGGGTGGATATTCCAACTATCTTCGATTTTGAGGGTGAGGAGGGGTTTAGGCGGCGAGAGCGGGCGGTGGTAGAAGAGCTGACTGGACAGAACGGCCTGGTACTGGCCACCGGCGGTGGGGTGGTGCTCGACCCGGATAATCGCCGCACCCTTGCCGCTAGGGGGTTGGTGGTCTATCTATACTGTTCACCGGAGCAGCAGTATCACCGGACTGAACGGGGCAGTAGTCGTCCGCTGCTGCAGACCGAAGATCCACTGGCTATGTTGCAGGAGTTGCAGCTGCAGCGTGATCCCCTTTATCGTCAGATTGCTGATCTACAGATCTCTACCGAAAATCGGAGTGCTATCGCTGTGGCCAAGGATATAGTGAAGGGTATAGAGGCGCTGTAGCGGGCAGAAGAGAGAGTCGTCCCTACCCCACTTATGGGGGGCTACAAGGTATATAGATTAGGGGTGTTAGCTTGGAGCGGAATCCCAGGTTGGGAGGGGGAGTCTGAAAATAGCAGCATATCTGGTTTAACTCCCCACCCTAGCCCTTCCTATAACATGGGGAGGAGATAGTATGATTTTCTTTCCCCACTTGTGGGGGAGATTAGGAGGAGAGAGTTGCAGAGCACGACAGAGATTTTACAGGTAGAGCTGGGTGAGCGCTCCTATCCGATTTACATCGGCAACGGGGTCTTGCGTGACCCGGATCTGTACCGCCGCCATATAGCTGGAGAGCAGGTTCTGGTGGTTACCAATGAGACCGTGGGGCCGCTCTATCTGGAGCAGTTACAGCAGGCGCTACAAGGTTTTCAGGTAGAGGTTGTGGAGCTACCGGATGGGGAGCAGTTTAAGACCATCGAGGTGTGGCAGGTTATCTTCGATACCCTGCTACAGAGCCGCTACAGCCGGCAGTGTACCATTCTGGCGCTGGGTGGTGGTGTGGTGGGGGATATGGCCGGATTTGCTGCTGCATGTTATCAGCGTGGGGTCGGTTTTATTCAGATCCCCACCACCCTGTTGGCACAGGTTGACTCATCTGTTGGTGGCAAGACCGGGGTCAACCATCCAGCTGGAAAAAACATGATCGGTGCCTTCTATCAGCCGCGTTGCGTCATCGCAGACACTGCCACCCTGGACACTCTGGATCGACGGCAGCTGGCAGCTGGGATTGCAGAGATTATCAAGTATGGATTGATCAACGATGCGGAGTTTTTCAATTGGCTGGAGCAGAATATGGATGGACTGTTGGCGCGTGATAGTGCCGCTCTTACGTTCGCCATAGAGCGCTCCTGCCGGGACAAGGCAGCATTGGTGGCAGCTGATGAGCGGGAGGCTGGTCAGCGCGCCCTGCTCAACCTGGGACATACCTTTGGTCACGCCATAGAGACAGCTGTAGGTTATGGTGAGTGGCTGCATGGTGAGGCGGTGGCGGCTGGTATCTGTATGGCGGCCAGGCTATCTAATCGCCTTGGTTGGTTGACAGCTGAGGATGAGCGGCGCACTCTGGAGCTGATCAAGAGGGCCGGTTTGCCGGTAGCGCCCCCAGCCTCACTAAAACGAGAGGAGTGTCTGCAGTTGATGGCGGTGGATAAGAAGGTCATGGATGGTCGTATCCGCCTGGTATTGCTCCGGGGGATCGGTCATGCCATGGTTACTGCTGAGTTCGATCGGGACGAGTTGCACCACACGCTGGATGAATACTGAAGAGCACATAGCGTCAGATCTGTCTAATATGCCAGCCAGTCAGGGTGGGGGCATCCCTTTTTTCTCTAGTCCAGAGCTTGTGCAGCGTCTAGATCTACTACGTCATTTGATAGAGAGTAGCGATCTGATCCCCTTGGTTAAAGGTACAGAGGGGGCAGGCAAGAGCACCCTGATAGAACAGATTATCTCCCGCGCCACAGAGAACTGGCTGCTCTGCCATATTAAGGCCACTCCAATGCTGCAGCCGGAGCAGCTCTTTATCCAATTGGCTAGCGCCTTTAATACTACCATCAGCGGTAGGGACGCCCTCGATACTCTGGGGCAGCGCTTTAGTGATCTGCGGCGGGAGGGGCGTCTGCCTATTATCATTGTTGATGATGCCCACCTGCTACCAGAGATGACCATAATCACCCTGCTGCAGCTCTATGCCCGTCTGCCGGAAGATCGCCCCATGGTGCGAATTTTGCTGTTTGCCGAACCAGATGTAGATGCACTACTGGGGAGTCCGCAGATCAAGGATATGGGGCTGTCGGTGTTGCAGGCATTGGATATGCCTCTGCTTAGTAGGGAGCAGACGGCACTCTATATCGAGCATATATTGGCAGGATCTGGTGGTGCTGGGCTGGAGATGTCTCCCGTGCAGACAGAGAAGATCTATGCCGATAGTGGTGGCCTGCCTGGTAGGATAGAGCAGCTGGTACAGGAGAGCATGAGTTCAGGGGTGGTGCAGTGGGGTGCTGTTAGGCTGAGCAGGGTCTCACCGCTGGCTACAGTCGGTACTATTGCAGTTGTTGCCATACTGCTGTTGCTGCTGCTGTTTCAAGATAGCATTAATGCCCTGTTTGGTGTAACTGAGGAGGGTGAACCAGGGGTAGAGGTTATCTCTGATGGCGAGGTGTTGTTGGAGCTACCGCCAACCTCAGCCCCGTTTGAACCGCCTGCAGTGATAGCTGTTCTGCCATCGGGTCAGCCGGAGCCAGAGGTTGAGCAAAAGGTGGAATTGGAGGAGTCAACTGAAAACCAGGTAGAGGTGGCCTTAGAGCCGTCTCCAGAGCTGCCAGCAGAGGTAGATTTACCAGTTGTTGGTGGAGTAGAGGAGGAGCTGCAGGCAGATCCAGTGGTGCTGGTAGAGGTGCCGCCGGAGCCGGTAGAGGCCATTGTGGCTGCAGAGAGTGTGCCGTTACCGCCGCCAGATGTAGCTAGGTTTGAGTCGGAGGAGTCACCACCTGAGCCGGTAGAGACGAGCCCTGTTATTGCTACACTTAAGCCGGAGCCAGAGGAGGTCGTAACAGTAGTCCCGGTAGAGAAGAAGATGGTTCCAGTGGAGCCTGAGCCCGTCGTGGTCGAGGAGAGAGAGCCTTCTCCAGCGAAGCCGCTGCCACCACCATCCAGGCCAAAACCGGCCCCAGTTAGGGATGTTGTGCTGCCAAAGGCTCCGGCAAAGAGTTCGCAAGTGGTGACCGGGGTGAGACAGGAGAGCTGGCTGTTACAGCAGCGCCCGGCCTCCTATACACTGCAGTTGATTGGGCTGCAGAATGCACAGGGTATCCCACGTTTTATTCAGCGCCACTCGCTGGTTAGCAAGGCCGCCTATTTTCGCACTTCTCACAATGGCAGTCCCTGGTTTGTAGTTCTGTATGGTGTATATCCTGATCGAGCCGCTGCGGTGAAGGCGCGCGCCTCTCTTCCGCCGCCGCTACGTAGCAGTGATGTCTGGCCGCGCAGTTTTGACTCTGTACAGCAGGAGATTCGTAACCGTTAAGCCTGTTTTATACTCCCCACCTTAACCCTTGGCGCTTGCTCCTGTATTGCCCTGGCACCTACTTCCCTGTAGGCGTCCCCACTAGCGGGGAGCGGAAGCCTAGGTTAGGAGGGAGAGTCTAATAGAGGATAGATAAACAAATCTTTAGGTTGGCAATCCTTGTCCTTGGATCCTCTCTTCAGCTTACATTCAGCTCGATTTTACGGTATCCTATGCGGTTCTGTGCGGCTCATTGTTTGGCTGGATTTGGGGTTGTACAGCAGACTTTTACTGACTGCCGGGCACAAGGATAGCTGTCTGGTCGTACCAAATCGCAACAGATGAGGCTTAAGATGATTTCAGGCGTCCTACCATCCAGACAGGGGCTGTATGATCCGCAGCATGAACACGATGCGTGTGGGGTCGGTTTTGTAGCCGATATCAAGGGCAGGAAGAGTCATAAGATCATCGAACAGGGGTTGGAGATCCTGCGTAATCTGACCCACCGTGGGGCGGTTGGTGCTGATCTGCTGGCGGGTGATGGAGCTGGTCTGTTGATGCAGATGCCAGACTCTTTTCTGCGGGAAGAGGCGGGGATTGAGTTGCCGGTGGAGGGCGAGTATGGCGTAGGAATGGTATTCCTGCCGCAGGAGAGCAGTGCCCGCGGGTTTTGTGAAGAGCAGATCGCCTATTTTATTGCCGCTGAGGGGCAGACCTTTCTCGGATGGCGAACAGTACCGGTGGATAACAGTGGGCTGGGGGAGTCGGTCAAGGAGTGTGAGCCGCTTATCCGTCAGGTCTTTATCGGCCGTGGTGCCCACTGTAGTGATCAGGACGCCTTTGAGCGTAAGCTGTTTGTGATTCGCAAACAGATCGAGAATACGATATGTACCTCTGAACATGAACATGTTGACGGCTTCTATATCCCCTCTATGTCATCCCGTCTACTGCTGTACAAGGGGATGTTGCTGGCCGATCAGGTAGGGGTTTATTATCGAGATCTGACCGATGAGCGCATGGTCAGTGCCTTGGCGCTGGTGCATCAGCGCTTCTCTACCAACACCTTTCCCACTTGGGATCTGGCACACCCCTTTCGGATGATTGCGCACAACGGTGAGATCAACACCCTGCGCGGTAATGTCAACTGGATGGCAGCACGGCGCCAGACTATGGCCTCCGCAATACTGGGAGATGATCTGGAGAAGGTGTGGCCGCTAATCCCTGAGGATCAGTCTGACTCCGCCTGTTTTGATAACGCCCTGGAGCTGCTGGTACAGGGCGGCTACTCTCTGGCTCACGCTATGATGATGTTGATCCCTGAGGCGTGGCACGATAACCCGCTGATGGACGAGGAGCGGCGCGCCTTCTATGAGTACCACTCAGCGTTGATGGAGCCGTGGGACGGTCCGGCAGCAGTTGCTTTTACTGATGGCAGACAGATAGGCGCCACTCTGGATCGTAACGGTCTGCGCCCGGCGCGTTATCTAATCACTGAAGATAATTTGGTGGTGATGGCATCCGAGATGGGGGTACTCCATATACCGGAAGAGAAGATTATTAAAAAGTGGCGGTTGCAGCCGGGGAAGATGTTTCTGATCGATCTGGAACAGGGCTGTATTATCGATGATGCAGAGCTGAAGGCAGATCTGGTAAAGGCTCACCCCTATCAGCAGTGGCTGGATGAGAGTCAGATTCAGCTTCGTCATCTGCCTACCACCGTAGCCCCGATGGCACCTGATGATGCGACCCTGCTAGATCGGCAGCAGGCATTCGGTTTTACCAAGGAGGATATAAAATTTCTGCTAATGCCGATGGCTGCCTCAGGGCAGGAGGCTATAGGCTCTATGGGAACCGATACACCAGTAGCGGTACTCTCCGATCGGGCCAAGCCGCTCTCCAACTATTTTCAGCAGAATTTTGCCCAGGTGACCAACCCGCCTATCGACCCTATTCGCGAGGAGCTGGTGATGTCGCTCTTCTCCCAGATCGGCCCCCGGCCAAATCTGCTAGAGATGGACAAGGGTGTGGTGCATAAGAGGCTGGAGGTGACGCAGCCGGTGATCACTAATACCAGTCTGGCCCGTATCCGCTGTATCGAGGCTCTGACCAAGGGGGCATTTCGTACCTTTACCGCCCACATCTGCTATTCAGCAGACCTTGGGGCTGCCGGTATGGAGCCGGCGCTGGATAGCCTGTGTGAGCAGGCCGAGCAGGCGGTGCGTGATGGTTACAATATCCTGATTCTATCTGACCGTCGCATGGATGCAGATCAGATCGCCATACCCGCACTGCTGGCTACGGCGGCGGTGCATCACCATCTGGTGCGCAAGGGGCTGCGCACCTCCTCTGGCCTGGTGGTTGAGACTGGTGCGGTACGTGAGGTGCACCACTTTGCCGTATTGGCCGGATATGGTGCTGAGGCGGTGAATCCATATCTCGCCTTTGAGACCCTATCTAAGCTACGGCATAAACTGCCGGAGAAGATCAGTGAGGAGGATCTGCACTGGCGCTACATCAAGGCGGTGGACAAGGGGCTGCTAAAGATTATGTCGAAGATGGGGATCTCCACCTATCAATCCTACTGTGGTGCCCAGATTTTTGATGCGGTTGGGCTATCGAGTGAGTTCTTGGATAGATATTTTACCGGTACCACAACTACGATTGAGGGTGCCGGTCTATTTGAGGTTGCGACCGAGGCGGTGCGCTGGCATCGGCGAGCCTATGGTGATATCCCCATATATCGCGATGCTCTGGATGAGGGTGGTGACTACGCATTTCGTACGCGGGGTGAGCATCATGCCTGGACGCCGCATACCATCTCTAAGCTACAGCACGCCACCCGCAGCAACAGCATGGAGACCTTCCAGGAGTTCTCTCGTGCCATAGATGAGCAGAGTGAGAAGCTGTTGACTCTGCGCGGGCTGTTTGAGTTTCAGTTCGATCGGGCTGAGGTACCACTGGATGAGGTGGAGTCGGCTAGTGAAATTGTAAAACGGTTTGCCACTGGTGCAATGTCATTTGGCTCAATCTCTTATGAGGCGCACTCTACTCTGGCGCGTGCCATGAACAAGCTGGGGGGTAAATCCAATACCGGTGAAGGTGGTGAGGAGCCGGAGCGGTTCAATCCGCTGGAGGATGGCTCCCCTAATCCGGAGCGCTCTGCGATCAAGCAGGTCGCCTCTGGTCGGTTTGGCGTGACCACTGAATATCTGGTAAATGCTGATGATATACAGATCAAGATGGCGCAGGGGGCAAAGCCAGGTGAAGGCGGTCAACTCCCGGGGCATAAGGTGAACCAGCAGATTGCACAGGTGCGTCACTCTACCCCTGGGGTGGCTCTTATCTCTCCTCCACCGCACCACGATATATACTCGATTGAGGATCTGGCGCAATTGATCCACGATCTAAAAAACGTAAATAGTGAGGCACGGATCTCGGTTAAGCTGGTCTCTGAGGTGGGTGTGGGGACGGTGGCTGCCGGGGTCTCCAAGGCGCATGCCGACCATGTCACCATATCTGGTTTTGAAGGCGGTACTGGTGCCAGCCCACTCACCTCGGTTAAACATGCCGGTTCACCTTGGGAGATAGGTCTCTCTGAGACCCATCAGACCCTGGTGCTGAACCGCTTGCGGGGGCGCATCTCGGTACAGGCCGATGGTGGTCTACGAACTGGTCGGGATGTGGTGATAGCCGCTCTGCTGGGAGCCGATGAATTTGGTTTTGCCACTGCTCCGCTTATCGTGAGTGGTTGTATCATGATGCGCAAGTGTCATCTCAATACCTGCCCGGTGGGGGTTGCTACTCAGGACCCAGAGCTACGGAAGAAGTTTAGTGGTCAGCCGGAGCATATTATCAACTACTTCTTCTTTATTGCGGAGGAGGTACGTCAGTTAATGGCAAAGCTCGGTTATCGCAGTTTTGAGCAGATGATCGGGCAGATGGATCGCCTGGAGATGCGTGCAGCAATCAACCACTGGAAGGCTAAGGGTCTCGACTACTCCCGTCTGCTGCATAAGCCGAAGGCGGGGCCAGGTGTTGCCATCTGCAATAGCGAAAAGCAGGATCACGGTCTGGACAAGGCGCTGGATAATGAGCTTATCAAGCAGGCAGAACCAGCTTTAGAGAGGGGTGAGGCGGTCAAGATAGAGACTGCTGTGCATAACTATAACCGTACTATCGGTGCCATGCTCTCCGGTCAAGTGGCGCGCCGTTATGGTCACGCCGGTCTGCCGGATGACACTATCTATATCAAGGCAGAGGGAACCGCAGGCCAGAGTTTTGGTGCCTGGTTGGCCAAAGGGGTCACAATAGAGCTGGCAGGTGAAGGTAATGACTATGTTGGTAAGGGGTTGTCGGGTGGTCGCTTAGTGATCTATCCGCCAGAAAATAGTCCGGTGGTGGCGGAGAATAACATTATTGTTGGTAATACCGTTCTATATGGTGCTATCGAGGGCGAGTGTTACTTTCGTGGTGTAGCGGGGGAGCGGTTCTGTGTACGCAACTCTGGAGCTACTGCTGTGGTAGAGGGAGTAGGTGATCACGGCTGTGAGTATATGACTGGAGGGGTGGTGGTTGTGCTGGGCTCTACCGGGCGTAACTTTGCCGCTGGAATGAGTGGCGGTATCGCCTATGTGCTGGATATAGAGGGTACATTTCAGCAGCGCTGTAATCTCTCTATGGTCGATCTGGAGCCGATAGAGGCGGAGGCAGAGGCGCTGGAGCAGCTGGAACATCAGGGTGGAGAGCTGGAGGGGCATGGCCGGGTCGATGTGAGTCACGATATGAGCCGGTTCGATGCTACCCGTCTGCAGCAGCTGATAGAGAATCAGTTGCACTATACCAATAGTGGGCGTGCCAAGATGATTCTCGACAACTGGGATGAGTATCTGCCCAAGTTCGTCAAGGTGATGCCGGTGGAGTATCGTCGCGCCTTGCAAGAGCTGGAGATACAGCAGCGTTCACAAGCCACAGTATAAGAGTTTGGAGTTATTGAGTTATGGGCAAACCTACAGGTTTTATCGATTTTCCACGGCAAGATCGGGTCTATGCCCCGATAGCAGAGCGGGTATCCAACTATGCAGAGTTTATGCTGCCGTTGACCACGGATGAGCTGGCTCGGCAGGGTGCGCGCTGTATGGATTGTGGCATCCCCTTCTGCCATAACGCCTGCCCAGTGAATAATATTATCCCTGAATGGAACGACCTGATCTATCGGGATGATTGGAGGCGGGCGGTTGAGGTGCTGCACAGCACCAACAACTTTCCTGAGTTTACCGGGCGAATCTGCCCCGCTCCTTGTCAGGAGGCCTGTACTCTAAATATAGAGGATCAATCGGTTACTATTAAGACCATTGAGTGTGCCATTATCGAGCGTGCCTGGGAGGAGGGTTGGATTGCCCCGCAGATCCCCGCTCATCGCTCTGGTAAACAGGTTGCAGTAGTAGGTTCTGGCCCTGCCGGTATGGCTTGTGCTCAGCAACTGGCTCGGGCGGGACATATCGTAACTCTGTTTGAAAAGGCCAACCGGATCGGTGGTCTGATGCGTTACGGTATCCCCGATTTCAAGCTGGATAAGCAGGTGATAGACCGCCGTATGAGCCAGATGCGGAGCGAGGGGGTGACCTTTCGTGCCAACACCCATGTTGGGGTGGATATTGCGGTTAACAGGTTACAGGAGGAGTATGATGCCGTGGTTCTGACCGGTGGCTCGGAGCAGCCGCGAGATCTACCGGTTCCTGGGCGTGAGCTACAGGGGGTCTATTATGCCCTGGAGTTTCTTCAGACCAATAGTCACCAGGTGCAGGGGGATGAGATCCCGGAGGATGAGTTTATCTCCGCTGCCGGTAAACATGTAGTGGTGATCGGTGGTGGTGATACTGGCTCTGACTGTATCGGTACCTCTAGCCGCCACGGTGCAGCATCGATCACCCAGATAGAGATCATGCCACAGCCACCAGAGCATGAGAACAAGGCAGTCACCTGGCCCAACTGGCCGAATAAGCTGCGCACCTCATCCTCTCACGAAGAGGGGTGTGAACGGATGTGGAGTGTTGCCACCAAGGAATTTGTTGGCAAAAACGGCAAGGTTGAGGCGGTCAACTGTATCAAGGTTGAGTGGCAGCAGGATGAGAGTGGAGCCTGGCAAATGTCTGAGGTTGATGGCTCTGAATTTGAGCTCAAGGCAGATCTGGTCACCCTGGCTATGGGTTTTCTGCATCCGGTACATAGTGGGATGCTGGAGCAGCTGGGGGTAGAGCTTGATCCGCGCGGTAATGTTAGCGGTAGTACTGAAGGCGAGGATGCCTACAAGAGCTCGGTCGATGGCGTGTTTGCCGCTGGTGATATGCGCCGTGGTCAGTCCTTGGTAGTGTGGGCCATCCGTGAGGGTCGTCAATGTGCCCATGCTGTAGATGCCTACCTGATGGGGCAGAGTGATTTGCCGCTGTAGGCAGAGCCATAGGTAGGTTATCGGGCTAAAACTCAGCCCACCCATAGGTCTGACTTCAGTCCGATAGTCGGTTGTAGTTGTATGGTGCTTTACGCATGCCATTCCTAAAGATCTCCCCGAGTGTGCCGATAGGTAGGCAGAGTCCAGGGGTGTTCACATAAATTACAGTCTCCTTGGTCTATTTATTTATGGGTAGGGAGCTGCTATATGAGGTTACATAAAAAAACCACGCTATTTGTGTTATTTGTCTCAATCTCTATGATTGTGGTAATAGTGTTAGGTGGTTTTATGACATTCCACTATTTCTTCTTGAATGCAGCAGAGCAGCAGTCACATACAGCGGCAGAGATCGTGCGGGTTCATCTGACTGCTTCGATGGTTAATGGCACTATTGATAAACGCCAAGCCTTTATAGAGCGGTTGAGTGGCGTAGAGGGTTTACGGGACGTGCGGGTATCACGTGGTTCCGGTGTGGTTGCTCAGTACGGACCAGGCTTATTCAGTGAGCAGCAGAGTGATGCCATAGACCGGCAGGTGATGCAGTCGGGAGAGAGTTATTTTGAGCTTGTCGATAATGGTTTAGATCCAGTATTCCGAGCTACGATACCCTATCTGGCTCAGGACGATGTAGATCCAAACTGTCTGCAGTGCCACCAGGTAGAGGTTGGTGAGGTATTAGGGACACTGACGCTCTATATGTCTGCAAATAAACATCGTATCCAAGCCACTATGATCGTAATAATAATGGCTATAGTGTTAATTATATTTAGTATAACCATCCTCATTTTTGCTCGCCGTATGATACAGCCACTGATAGAGACTGCAGACTCAGTTAAGAGGGTAGTAGCAGGTGCGCGTAAGGGTGACTTCTCTTCCCGCATTGGCTATCGGGGAGATGATGAGTTGGGTCAGATCGCACATAATTTGAATGCCCTTATGGAGCTGTTAAGTGAGGGGTTGGGAACCATTGCGGGGAAGATCGCGGGGCTTATCCACTATGATCAGAAGCGGCTAGCGAGTCATAATCAGATCACCACAACTCTGGAGATGGTGGAGAGTCTGGAGGAGGTCTCTAACTTCAAACAGGCGATAGAGGAGGATGAGACCAAAGAGGAGGTCTATGCGCGTCTATCCAAGGTGCTGCAGTGTGATTTCAAGATAGATCATTTCTCTATTTATGAGATGTTGGCGGAGAAAAATCGACTTCAGGCTATGGTAGTAGATGGGGACACAGCTGAGGGCTGCTGTTGGTGCAACCCTCAAATTTTGTTGCGGGCAGATGCCTGTCGGGCAAAACGCACCGGTCACTCGGTTGATGGAGTCACCACGCGGGGTATCTGTACTGCATTCACCCCGCCAGATGGGCAGCATGAGGTCAGCCATATCTGTATTCCCCTGGTTCAGTCGGGTACAGTGGATGGTGTGGTGCAACTTATTTCTGAGCGTAAACAGGAGTCAAAACTTCTCAATATAATGCCACTTATTAGAATCTATTTGCGTGAGGCGTCTCCTGTCCTGGAGGCTAAGCAGTTGATGAGTTCCCTGCGTGAATCGAGTCTGCACGATCCAATGACCGGGCTGCATAATCGGCGCTTTCTGCAGGAGTATGCGGATACTCTGGTCTCTACGGTGGAGCGCAACGACAGCTCTATCACCATATTGATGGCAGATATGGACTACTTCAAGCAGGTCAATGATACTTATGGGCATGAGGCGGGTGATATCGTCCTGAAGGTATTGGCACGTACGCTTAAGGAGCTGGTGCGTGGCTCGGATATGGTGATACGTTACGGTGGTGAGGAGTTTCTGATTATTCTACTGGATACTGCGGCTGATGTTGGTTTAAAAGTGGCAGAGAAGATACGCACAGTGATAGAGACGCTGGATATAGAGATTCCTGGCGCAATTTTACAGAAGACCCTCTCTATCGGTGTCGCCGGCTATACGGAGGATGACTCCGCCTTCTGGCAGGTGGTTAAATATGCCGATCTGGCTCTCTACCAGGCGAAGGAGTTGGGGCGTAACCAAGTGGCCCGTTTTGCTCCAGAGATGTTGCGGGATGAGGATGAGGATAGGGGATAGGGGATAGTTTATAGGCCAGGGCTGCGGTGTGAGGGGTTATATACTACAGGCGGTTCGATCTTTTATGCTTATAAATAGATAAAGCTACAATCATAATTCCAGGATTCTGGTGTGGCTTAATGGGCCTTGTATATTTGTTCGGCCAATTACTATTTGGGGACTTCAGTTTTGTTATAAGCACTATATGAATTGCTGCCTTGCTAGTAGCTATAATGTCTTGAAAACATAGTGAAAAAGGTTTGGTTCAAAGTGCGGTTATTATTGCACTTTGCGGGGTAATATTTATTGGCTTGCTGTATGAAGTAGTAGCGCATTACACCACTGAACAGGTTTCTGGTAATAACTTCCCGTCTGTCTTAGTGTTGTCATTTGGTATTGCAGTATTAGTTATATTCACAAGAACAGCAATGAGCATAAGGGAGGGGCTCAAGCTATGCTAAAGTTGTCCGCATCTAATTACTAAGGAGAACGTAGATTAACCGACATTCAGGGCTTCAAGAATGGTTCTGATCAAGGCGCAGCTTGCAGGTAATGGTTATTCCATTGGTAAGAGCTGCAACACAGAGCAGGGCCATTCTTGAAACCTCTAACATATTGAAATTAAAAAAGAAAGACTGATGTCTATTTGCTCTCAGACTGCGTTATCAAGCTTTGCTGTAGGAGTGCTACAGCGGTATCTTGATGCCTTGCTGAAAGCAAATAGACAACAGCTGAATGTCGGTTAATCTACGTTCTCCTTAGTAAGTGGGCCAAGTTCGGTCGCTATCGCTAACTGGGACGCTCCGCTTCGCTGCATGCCCCTTACCCAAAAAGATGGCTGCCCACCGGCACACCTGGTTTCACTTGGCATACAGAGGACAGCAGGCAGCTTTTCAGTGTACAATCCCGCTCTATTTAAAACTATTTCAGTCTGCTACAAGGTGAACACTCTGTGACTACCCTGAAGAATGATCGGCTCCTGCGTGCCCTGCTGCGCCAACCGGTAGATGTAACTCCTGTCTGGATGATGCGTCAGGCGGGGCGTTATCTGCCTGAGTACCGAGAGATCCGGACCAAGGCCGGTAGTTTTCTCGATCTGTGTAAAAATCCCGAATTGGCCTGTGAAGTTACTATACAGCCGCTGGAGCGTTTTCCGCTGGATGCAGCTATCCTCTTCTCTGATATATTGACCATCCCTGATGCCATGGGGTTGGGACTCTATTTTAGTGAGGGTGAGGGGCCGAAGTTTGAGCGGCCAGTCCAGGATGGAGCAGCAGTTAAGGCTCTGGGGGTTCCAGATGCGGAACAGGATCTGGGTTATGTGATGGATGCAGTGCGTACTGTGCGTCGGGAGCTCGATGGTAGGGTACCATTGATCGGTTTCTCCGGCAGCCCCTGGACCCTGGCCACCTATATGGTGGAGGGCGGAACCACTAAGAGCTTCTCCAAGGTCAAAGGGATGCTGTTTGAGCGTCCTGAACTGATGCATGAACTTTTAGGTAAACTGGCGCAGTCTGTAATTGGCTATCTTAATGCTCAAATCGCAGCTGGTGCCCAAGCGGTTATGCTATTTGATACTTGGGGTGGGGTGCTCTCTCCACGTGATTATGAGCAGTTCTCCCTCGCCTATATGGAGCAGATTATTCAGGGTTTGACCAGGGAGAGTGAGGGGCGGCGGGTGCCGGTGACTATGTTTACCAAGGGCGGTGGCCAGTGGTTGGGGCGGATGGCCGATAGTGGTTGTGATGCCCTTGGTGTGGACTGGACTACTAATTTGGCAGATGCCCGTAGTCAGGTTCAGGATCGGGTGGCGCTACAGGGCAATCTCGATCCATCTATCCTCTACTCCTCCCCGCAGCGGATTCGAGAGGAGACGGCGCTGGTGCTGGAGAGTTACGGTCAAGGGCCTGGGCATGTCTTTAATCTAGGCCACGGCATCCACCCAGATGTAGACCCCGAACATGCTGCGGTGCTGATCGATGCGGTGCACGAACTTAGTGCACCATATCACCAGCAGTAGAACAGTGTCGGGCTAATATCTCCCTCCCCACTAGTGGGGAGGGGAGTATAGTGAGAAATTTGAATTTGGCCCCTCCCTCTGTAGTGGGGGAGGTATGTTGGTCTTACAGCCTCACATTCACCGGTGCTAGCTCAACTCCTATCGGGTTAAAACCAGACCCACATGTAGAGGCTGGGTTTCAGTCCGACAACTACACACCTGTCATTAAAGCCGCACATTCACCGGTACCCCATGGTAATGTAACATCATATCGTCCGGGGTCATGCCACAGGCCAATCCCACAAGTTCCGGTAGGAAGAGTACTGGTAGCTGAAAGTTATCGCCGGTATGGGCTAGCGCTTTGGCCTGGGCTCCATCCATACTCTTGAAGCAGAGTGGGCAGGAGGTGACCATCAGGTCGACATCCTTTTTATGCGCCCCGGAGAGCACATTGGAGGTCATCTTCATATTGAGATCATTGTTGGGCCAGGCCAGATGGTAGCCACAGCAGTCGTCCTTGGTGTCATATTCCACGATCTGTACCCCTAGCACCTTGAGGATATCCTCAAGCGAGGTAGGGTTGTCGGCCGACTCATACCCCTGGATATCGCCTGGGTTACGGGTGTGGCAGCCGTAGTATGAGGCCACCCGTAGTCCGTTGAGTGGGTTGGTAACCCTCTCTTTCAGCTTATCTAGCCCCACATCTTGAGACAGCAGCCAGAGGGTGTGGGTGATTTGACACTCACCTTTGTACTCTAGTCCCTGCTCAGCCAGGATTTCGTTGACCTGAGCGTGTATGGCTGGATCCTCTTTCATCCTATTCTGGGCGTTGGCGATGACGTTAAAACAGGTAGAGCAGGGGGTATATAGGGGTAGCCCCATCTGCTCTGCGTGAGCCATGTTTTTGGCGTTGACCGCCAAGGAGGTTAGCTCTGAGCGCTCTTCTATGACACCGGAGCCACAACAGACTGCATCTGTAATAAGTTCTAGCTCTACATCGACCTTGGCGAAGACGTCTCTCAAGATATCGAAAAAGCGTTCATCCGCACCTTGAAAGCAGCAGCCGGAATAGAAGCCGTAGCGTTTTATCTCACTCATGCCTTGTTCTCCCCTTTAGATTCAATACTTTTTACCCGCTCATATATCTTTTGGGTACTGCTCTGGCCATCAAGGTTGCACACCTGATGGGTTGGCTCGATGCCATGTGCCTTTAGATAGTTGTCGGCGGCTTCGATGGCAGCCCAACCTTTGGGGCCGTTGACTAGCACCGGCAGCATCGGTTTGTTGACCTGACCATATTTGCCCACATCGTCGGTGTACGCTTTGGCGCGGCGTGATCCGGCAGTGTCGTGGAGGCCGTTGTCGATAGAGACTCGACGCATCCGTTGGATAGATATAGCGGGTCGGGTATCCTTGGGGCAGACATTGATGCATTTGCGGCACTGGGCACATGACCAGAGCCCCTGATCAACTGCGGCCTGCATGCGTTCACTATCAAAGTCATCACGCACATCGGCGGTAAAGCGGTAGGCCTTACCCAAGGTCAGGGGGCCGGCGTAGGAGGGGTCGGCGCTGACCGATGAACAGGCGGAGTAACAGGAGCCACAGAGGATGCAGTCGGTGATGTAGTCAAACTGGCTGAACTCATTTTTGGACATTAGCGACTCTTGCTCCAGAGTCTCCGGTATGCGCTCACGGTTCTCCATCAGATAGGGGTGCATCCTGGCCAGCTTCTCGATCACCGGATCGACATCTACTACCAGGTCTCGCAGTACCGGCATGTTCTTGATTGGTTGGATGGTGACCGACTCTTTGTTGAAGTCATCCAGGATAGGCAGCAGTTGGGTGCTACATGCCAGCACCGGTTTACCATTAATTCTCACGGAGCAGGAACCGCAGATCTTGGAGCGGCAGAAGGCACGGAAGGTGAGGGAGCTGTCCTGAACATTTTTGATCAGGCGTAGCGTCTCCAGCACAGTCATGCCAGTCTCTACCTCGACCTTAAAGTTATCATAGTAGGGCGATTTATGTACCCCTGGGGTGAAACGCTGGATCCTGATATTGGCCAGGACACTCCTGCGATCTGGTTGGATTTTATCACTCATGCCTGCATCTCCTTAGTAGGTACGGGCCTTGGGCTCGAATTCGGTTATGGTGACTGGGGTGAACTCCAGTTTGGGCTGCCCATCAGCACCTGAGGTAGCCATGGTGTGAGCCAGCCAGTTTTCATCATCCCGTTCGGTGTGGTCTTCACGGGTATGGGCGCCACGCGACTCTCTGCGCTCTAGGGCACCACAAGCCACAACCAGGGCCAGGTCGAGCATGTTTTTC
>CBFDBF010000005.1:0-17874 GCA_965602975.1 uncultured Gammaproteobacteria bacterium
AAGATAGAGGCATCATCCACCGGAGGCGGTGCCGAGAGGCTGCTGCCGTTCGGTGTGGCTCTATCTTGCTGTTGCTTGTTATCCGCCATATATGGACTCATATCATCTATCTTGCAGCGCCGCCCTGATCACCTCTAGCTGCCGCCGCTCTAACTCAGCACCCAATTTGGCGCCACTAAAACCCTCCTGCTGTAGCTCTTGGCTAGAGATTCGATCCATAGCCTGCAGAGCCAGCTCCAGATTAAGGTTAGCGCTCGCCTCATGGACTGGCCAGAGGGCGCTACAGGCCAGAGAGAAGCGATGAAACCGCTCCGCCTGCTGCGTGGTGCGACTCTGTCTAATAAGTTGCAGTATAGATTCAGCCCTGCCAGCAGCAGCATCCCGAAATAGCATACCGCCACGCTGCAGCAGCTCTAGCAGTTCACAATAGTACCGGGTTTGATCTGCACATAGGCAACGGCGCAGCCTTTGACAGAGCTTCTCCAGACCACCATTATCCGCAACCACTCCCCACATAACCACTACAAACCGTACTATCGGATCTCTACTGCTAGAGGCCACCAACTGCAAGACAGCGATAGACTCTGACCCCCTATCCAACACAGCCGCCACCTCTGGTAATAGAAGCGTAAGGGCACCAGACTCATGCAACACCTGAAAAAAACGCCACGGGTACTCCTCCCCCAGAGCGCGCTCCATCTCCCTCCAGACCCGCTCCGGCTGTAGCGCCTGCAGTTCGCCTGAATTCACCATATCCTGCAACAGCGTCTTGGTTTCAGCAGCCACACTAAAATCGAGCTTGGCGGCAAAACGGGCCAACCGTAGCAGCCGCACCGGATCCTCAATAAAAGCAGGAGAGATATGACGTAACACCCTCTGTTCCAGATCATCACGCCCACTGAAAAGATCGGTCAGATTACCCTCTTCATCCTCCGCCAAGGCATTTATAGTAAGATCTCGCCGCTTAAGATCCTGCTCCAGGGTGATATCAGATCCAGACTCCACTCTAAACCCACTGTAACCGGGGGCAGTTTTGGTCTCGATGCGAGCCAAAGCATACTCCTCCCCGCTCTGTGGGTGTAGAAACACCGGAAAATCGGCCTCTACCCGCCGGAACCCCTGCCGCTCCAGCTCACCCTCAGTAGCTCCAACCACCACCCAGTCACGCTCCACCACTGGAATACCCAGCAGCTTGTCACGTATCGCCCCACCAACCAGATAGATATTCATACCGATACTCCATGACGATAATAGATGGCTATATTCTGTGACATGTTAGAATAAATAGAGCTTTTCCACTAATACTCCAGGTTGATCCAATGGTCCAAGATTGCAGCTATAACGAACTCTACCCTCTACAGGTACTAGATGACAGTATGGAGCCGGAGTTTCCGGCAGAGTGTGTCATTGTACTGGAACCATCAAATGTCTGTGCCACCGGCGCTTTTGTGGTCGCAACGGTGGGAGAGGAGCGCTGGTTTCGTCAGTTTATCCGTACCCCAGAAGGTGGTGAAAAACTGGTAGCCATGCACCCTGAACATCCAGATATAGAGCTACAAGAGAGAAACTACCGGATCGAAGGGGTAGTTGTACAGCGCAACATCGACCGCAAGATCAAACACTATCTACCATATGAGCCGAATAATGGAGAACCATCTGCCACTGCAGACCGGTAGTAACCGCAAGCACCCGTTGATTGGCTATCTTTATTTACTGTATACAACTCGGATAAACCAAATTTTAACTCACTATAGCTGCCCACATTAACGCAGCTTTGTCTTGACCTCTTGCCACAACGCCTCGTAAGCCTTTGCAGCTGGGCAGTTGGGAGAGAAGCTACCGAGGGGTGCGCGGTGGATTCCCATCTTTTCAACGCTACTGGCATAAGGGATGTGGATCTCTAATATCTCCCTATAGATGCTGGGCACCTGCTCCAGGATATCCAGGTGCATTCGCTTACGCCGATCCACCATCGAGAAGAACGGCATCATCTCAACACCTTTTATTTTATGCTCTTTAAAAAACTCACAGAGTTGATGGTAGGTACGCAGAGATAGGGTAGTAGGAATCATCGGGATAAGCAGGGCATCTGCCGCCCTAAAGATATTCTCTGAGACCAGCGAGATACTAGGTGGGCAGTCCAGAAAAATACGATCATACTCGTAGGAGAGTGGACGCAGCAATTTTAGCAGCTGCTTGGCCGGTTTTTTAGTGTCATTTAGCACCAGATCCATATTACGATAGGAGAAGTCTGCAGGCAGTAGATCCAGATTCTTAAAATCGCTCCCTTTGATCATGTCATCCAGATCACTCTTGCCACGCACCATCTTTTTTCCGCCACCTTTAACCCGTGGCTTAATGCGGAAGTAGAAGCTAGCTGCACCCTGTGGATCCAGATCCCAAACCAGTGTGCGCAGACCCTCTTGAGCCGAGAGATAGGCCAGATTGACCGCAGTTGCGGTCTTACCCACACCGCCCTTTATATTGTAAACACCGATAATCCTCATATCAGCCATTGCCTCTTGGCGCTTTAGCGGAGAAGAGTTTGCGCAACACTATACGGTTCTCTTTAGTTGCAAAACCGGCAAAACGGTCGGCGAACTCCTCCCGTGCTTGACCTTGATGCTGCAGCAGATCATCTACCAACATACCCATAGCCAGCAGTGTATCGGCAGGCACGCTCTGCTCCTCTACCATCTGGTGGGCAAACTCTTTCAACTTGCTGGCCTGCACCTCCATGTCTTGAAAGTCACCCAGGTTGTTTAGCAACTTTTTTAGCACTTTAATAATTGGCATAAGCTGTTTTTGTGGATATAGGCTCTGAAAAAACTCCATCAAATAACGTAGTTTTTTGCAGCTTTTGCGCAGTTCATGCAGATCATCTGCTGGAGAGTCCTGATTAATAGCCAGCCCCTCTTTCAGCACCCGCCGAAATATCTTGTCGATCCGTTTGTTGGCAATCTCATGGATCTGGCGGATGGCATTATGCGCCAGCGGCACTCTAGGTGGAGCCGCCTCTAAAAACTCACGCCACTCTTTAAAAAATTTGCGGAAATGGGGAGAGTTAATCTTCCGTACCATCGCCTGCTGCTCACTCTTATGGTGTGTCTGCAAGAAGTCATACAGCGGCTCCAGAGCAGAGCGATACTCCGCTGGCAGACTCTGTTGATACCTATCAAAACCGAGCAGGTAAACATCCATATCACGAGTCAGGCCGGTAATCTGCCCCACCCAAGCCAGACGAGAGATAAACTGCTCTATATCCTCCGGCATAAATACACCCTTGATCTGGGTAAGTGCAGAGCGAGCACGGCGTACCGCCACTCTCAGGTCGTGTAGAAACTCACTATCCAGACCGGCTCTGGTACCTGGTATATTGGCCTCCATGGTATTAAGCAGGTGTAGATGGATCTCTTTAGCCGCCTCATCCGCCCTCTGTTTGGGATCAAGCCGAAAATTCAACTTAGAGGTGTAGTCTACCGGCTGCCGACCCAACGCCACCAACCCCTCCTGCAGCAGCACCGGTGGCCCCGCTGTGAGTCCAATCTCACCCCGCAAAAAACGCCGCATCCGCTGCAGTGCCCGGTCGTAACCACGCACTGGCAGGAGCCGCAGGGATCTCTTAGCGACACTTTTATGTTTTGCATCTGGCAGCGAGTAGCTGTTCTGCTCCAGGTAGAGATGTAGTACCGTCTTCTCATCCTCATTGAAGAGGCGAAACCGTCTGATCCTGCTATCTACCAGCAGACGAGGCAGCAGAGCCCGCATCTCCAGAATCGGCTCCAGCCGCGTGCGGAAATCACAACTTGGTATATCCCAAGTAAAACTTGGGACTCCAGAGGTCAAAACTAGCTGCTCTAACAGATTACCGCTATCACGCTCACGCCACTCCAAACAGTCTAGCTGCGCATCCCGTACCTCCTCCAGCACCCCACC
The DNA here is from genome assembly GCA_965602975.1 of uncultured Gammaproteobacteria bacterium. Lineage (GTDB taxonomy): Bacteria > Pseudomonadota > Gammaproteobacteria > Chromatiales > Chromatiaceae > CBFDBF01. The sequence continues at coordinate 3,937 of CBFDBF010000005.1, forward strand.
AGATAGATATAGCCGCCAATCAAAACTATCGTGATAAACAGACCGCTCTTGGCACACTGGCTCCGCCACCAACACGTGACTGGCCTGGATTAGCTCCAACAACTTGCTATCAGTTACACTATCGGGAATAGAGTAACGCAGGTACTGCTTGTCCATCTATTCTATTACTCCATTACAAATTATTACCAATAACTCTATACTAGTAGACCTGTCACAACAATGGAACTCCATAACAAAGAGACACCTATATGCCAAATATAATAGTTTACTCAACCGCCATCTGCCCCTACTGCATCCGCGCCAAAGCGTTGCTGGAAAGAAAGGGAGCGCCCTACGAAGAGAAGATGATAGAGGGCGACCGTAACACCATGCGGGAGATGCTTGATCGCAGCCAACGCAAAACCGTACCGCAGATATTTATCGATGACTACCATGTTGGTGGTTACGATGAGCTGGCAGCATTAGATGCTGCAGGCAAACTGGATGCACTTCTAAACCAAGAATAACAAAAAAGTGCTCCACTGATCTGCTCGGATGCTCTTTAACGAACAAGATAATCCAGGTTAGTCGATCTTTATAGTCTGAGCGAGACCCTCTTCCGCTTATTGATCACAAGTCTAATGGCAACATACGGAAAAAAGAGTAGTAGCGCCACGGCTGTCTTCGTCATCATAATGCCACCATAGTGAACCGAGGCGAACTGCTGCCTGGATATTGAGGCCATCATGGAGTGCATACTGTATACAAAATCACCAAACAGCCCCAGCACACCCCACCAGACCAAGAGCACTACCATACCCATGATGGTGCGCCTGACAAGAATCTTGCGCCATAACCCAGAGCGTTGTATCAACGCTATTTACATCACTCAGAACCGACTAAAAACCGCAGTCTGTATTGTAGAGCGACCTACTTGCGCTCTTTAAGCAGGTCTCGTATCTCTGTAAGAAGCAGCTCCTCTGCAGATGGATCAGGTACTGCTTTTGGTGCCTCCTCCTCCTTTTTCTTCAATGCGTTGATCGCCTTTACCACCATAAATATAGCAAATGCAATAATCGTAAAGTCAATCATTGTCTGGAGAAATTTGCCGTAATTCAACATCACGGCAGGAGCCTCTCCTACCGCCTCCTGCACAGTTATTGCCAGATCGGAGAAATCTACCCCGCCCAAAAGAGCGCCAATCGGCGGCATAATAACATCCCCGACAAAAGAGGAGACAATCTTGCCAAATGCAGCGCCAATAACTATACCTACGGCCATGTCCACCACATTACCCTTGACCGCAAACTCTTTAAACTCTTGCATCATACCCATACTGTTCTCCTCTGATTTTCACCTTGCAGCATAGTGCCACTATGCCCTATGAGTTGGCAACCCTTCGCACCTGCGCCACAAACTGCTCTGCCCAACCGTTACCACCAACATTGCGCATGTGGGTGTAGTTGGCCAACATGTTTTTATAGATGATTCCATCGTGCTCACCATCTACTCCATAACCCCGCAGGACATCATAGGCGAAGGTGGTAGTTGGATCCAGGTTCTCCAGAACAGAGTAGTGAAACTCATGCGCTGCAAGCTCACGCTGTTGCTCCGCATCCACTGCCCATGGAGCCAACCCGGTCTCACGCAACAATACATAGCCCCTACCCTGCGGTTTTTTGTGCATCACAGCGTCGCCAGGGATGATACCCACCATTTCACAACGTCTGCCACGCCAGCTAAGAGAGCGGGAGAGGTACATTAGCCCTCCACACTCAGCATAGACCGGACCACCATTTTCAATAAAACGGTATATCTCTGCCCGCAGTGACCGGTTGGACTCCAGTTTATCCATAGCCGTTTCCGGGAAACCACCACCAAAAAACAGCCCCTCCACCTCCGGCAGCCGTTGATCTTGCAGGGTGTCAAACGGTACCAGCTCGGCACCAGCAACCTCCATCGCCCGGAGATCATCTGAATAATAGAAGCCAAAAGCACGATCACGCGAGTAGCCGATACGTACCCTACTCTCACTGCTCGCTGCATCTTCTACTGAATCAAACTGACGGAGTGGTGGAGCAGTAGCAGCAATCTCCATGACCCGCTCCAGATCCACCTGTTCACTTATAGATCGAGCCAGCAGGTCTATCTTTGCCCGCGCCTCATCTGCCTCATTACTCGGCACTAGACCGATATGACGCTCACGTATCAGCAGATCAGCAGAGTTGTAGACCGAACCCACGACCGGCAGATCGGTGTAGTGCTCTACCACCCGTAGCAGCTTCCCCTCATGCCGCTCTCCCCCTACCCGATTGAGAATAACCCCAGCAATCTCCAACTCCTCTGCAAACGCCTGATAACCGAGCAGCAGAGGAGCGATACCGCGCGTAATACCTTGGGTGTCTATCACCAGAATAACCGGCTGTTGTAGCAGTGCTGCCATGGCGGCATTACTATCACTACCATCCAATGCTACACCATCATAGAGCCCCTTGTTTCCCTCAATAATACCAATCTCCGCCCCCTGCATATTGCTAGCAAAGGTGGCCTCGATCTCGCTATGCCCCATAGTGTTAAAGTCTAGATTGATACACGATCTACTAGCTGCGGTGGAGAGCCAGAGTGGGTCTATATAGTCTGGGCCCTTTTTATACGGCTGTACCACCAGCCCTCTGTCCTGCAAGGCAGCACATATACCGATAGAGAGGGTGGTCTTACCGGATGATTTATGCGCAGCAGATATGTATAGAGAGCTCATCTATGGAGTCTATGGTCTATTCTGAACAGGGCGAATTGTAGGCTCTCCCATAACTATATCAGATCAAACAATACGCAAAACCCCACTATTCAGCAAAACAGCGGGGCTATTGTGGACTGCAATAGAGGTTAAGCCTCGTCTGGATCTTCCAGGCTACTAGGCAGTATAGGCAACATCCTGGATACCACCGCCATAATGAGCAGCGTAATCACAATACCACCAGCCCCAAGCAGAAACTCAGCCATGGTCGGCATATAGCTATTAACCATGCCATCAAAGAAACCACTAGAGACTACCTCTTTCCCGGGGAACAGATTCATCGGATAGGCCTGACCGCCAATTAGTAGAACATAGAGCTGACAGATACCACCTAACAATACCAGCACTGCTGCAACCAAGACAGCAATGCGTGAATCTTTGAATGCCGGAGAGTAGAGCAGGAATAGCGGAGCAAGGCCACCAACCATAATCTGACCTATCCAGAATAGCTTGGTGTAGAGACCACCATTGAGCAGGATAAACTCTTCAACCCCATGGTGTTGAGAAACATATAGGTTGGTCAGATGATAGACTACTGTGAAATAGAGCACTGCTGCAACAAATACTCCCAGCAAATTTTTCAACTTTGCCAGACGCAATACACCCAAAGGACGGTCATCCCACCAGTAAGCTGCAACCAGAGTAATAATAAAGAAGGCTAAACCAAAGCTGAATGACATAATAATAAACATCGGCGCCATCAGTGCCGCATCATAGGCCTCACGCGCCACCAGAAAACCGAATATGGAGCCGGTACCAGTGGTAAGGATTAGACGCCAGAAGAAAGCAGCAAAACCGAGTGGCTTATAGAAACGATCAGCAGCACGATCCATCATGGCCCAGAGATAGAAACCGACGATCACAAAAAAGCCCGTATACAAAATAATATTCCAGGCAAATATCGACTTGAAGTTATAACTGGTCATAGCGATGATCAACCGATCAGGCCGACCCAGATCAAGTAGCAACACAACCAGACCACCAGCCAGCAGGGCAATAGCCAATAGGCTGGAGAAGCGCCCCAGAGGCTTATACATAGGCCCGCCAAAGACAGAGCCTATAGAGGCAACATTGAGCGCCCCAGAGGCAGCCACGATTAAAAATATTGCAAACACATGCGGCATACCCCAGACGATCTGATTGCTCATACCGGTAACCCAGTGGCCACTGTGCTCCATATAAAACGCAGCGCCAAGGGCGATGGCAATCATCGTACCGAGTACAGCCATGCCACCCCAGAAACGGGGAGACTTACAGGAGAGTCCACGATAGGTAACTTTTTCCATCGGCTAATTTCCTAAATATTCAGATAACGAACAGCAGTATTAAGCTCAAGATCGGCACGAACCTGCTGACTACTAGAGATTTTCAACGCTTGTACGATCTCACTCTCTGGATCATTCAAATCTCCAAACAGGATGGCGTTATGACCACTATCTGCACAGGCCTCGGCACAGGCGGTATTACCTTCACCACTATCGATCCGGTTCGCACAGAGGTTACAGGACTCGACACAACCCTTGCCCCGGGGAGCTCGTACAACTTGCTCCTCTATATCAGAATGGATAAAAGAGCGTGCCTTGTAGGGACACGCCATCATGCAGTAACGACAACCTATACAGATATGGCGGTCTACCATAACAATGCCATCTGCCCGTTTAAAAGATGCTCCTGTTGGGCAGACATCGACACACGGCGGATGCTCACAGTGCTGACACATCATCGGTAGATTGCTCACTGCGCCGCTCAACTTATCCTTTAATACCACTTTACGAATCCAACGTGGCTTCTGCTGCTGCCACAGCTCCTCTGATTGCCCTTCGGGCTTGGTCAACAGGTCTATTCCATTCTCTTTGTCACAGGCGGAGACACAATCAGCACAGCCATCGGCGCATCGATTGCTATCTATCAACATCCCCCAGCGGTTGGCAGAGGATGCTCCCATAGCATCATCAGATGCAGCATTAGCTACGGTCAAAATCACCCCAGGTGCTACCGTGGCCACGCTGGCAGCCGCAGCCACCTTACCAAGAAACTGGCGACGATTTATGTCGGTCTGGTCATTACTCATAATCAGTTATCCTCAGGCACCTTACGATGACACTGGAAGCAGGAGATACTAACCGCCGCATATTGGTGGCAGGAGTCACAAAACTGCCCCTCTGCATTGATTGAAACATGGTTGCCCTGCTCATCTTTCGCTGCATGGCAATCCACACATTCAGCTAGACTGGCCTTGTTATCGCGGATACCTTTGCGTACCGCTTCAACCCGGTCATGCTTGAGATACTCCATATGGTTGCGCCGCATCATATTGGTCGACTCTATAACACAGCTATCCGTTGCCGCCGCTTTGGAACCTGGAGTAACTGTAGATGATGACTCGCTCATAACCGCTGCAGATAGCAGCAGTACAAACATAGACGCCAGCAACAGCACCAATTTTCTATATCCTGTCATTTTATCCATCACTATCTTCTCCCGCCTGCTCTGGAGAGATCTGCTCCGCATCATCCTCATCCGCTTCGGTTACCTGTCCAGTCAAAATAAGAGCGTTACCCACGAGCTGATGTACACAGACAATCTGATCCATATCCATCCCAAAATATGGCAACACCTTGGTAAACTGACTCTTGCAGATCGCACAAATAGCGGCCATGTGGGTAACCCCATGGTCATTTATCACATTATTTAGAGCGGTCATCCTTGGCACCGCACCCTTAACCCTGATCTCCATAAGATCATCGGTCAACAGGCCACCGCCACCACCACAACAGAAGGTCTTCTCCCCTATGGTGTCGTGATGCATATCTACATAGTTATTACAGACCGCCTTGATGATGTCGCGTGGAATCCTGAACTGATCGCCCGGAGAGTCACCCATACGGGTGGCGCGTGCTATGTTGCATGAGTCGTGATAGGTCAGCACCATCTCATCATTCTGTGACCTGTCCAGATTCAGCTTACCCTCTTTTATCAGATCATTGGTGTACTCACAGATGTGTTGTGGCACCGCATAGTTTGGATCAAGAAAGTCGAATGGCCCGGCCAGGGTGTTGAGGAAGGCATAGGCGATACGCCAAGCGTGGCCGCACTCACCAAAGATAATACGTTTAACTCCCAACTCCAGAGCCGCCGTGCGTATCCGCATAGAGACTCGACGCATGTTCTCGTAGTTACCGATAAACATACCAAAGTTACCCGCCTCAGAGGCGGTAGTGCTCATGGTCCAGCTAGCACCGGCCTCATGAAACACCTTGCCATAACCGATCAGACCATCTACATGCGGCTCTACAAAAAAATCGGCAGAAGGGGTAACCAGTAGAATATCTGCCCCCTTTACATCTAGTGGGAATTTAACTTCAACCCCGAAGTCATCCACCATGTCCTCTTCCAGCCCCTCCAAGGTGTTAGCAATAGCAGGACCAGGCAGACCAAGATTGTTGCCTATCTTATGAACCTTGGCAATAATCTCATTACAGTACTTCTGTCCATAACCGATGCTATCCAAAATCTCGCGGGCTGCCATAGAGATCTCAGCGGTATCTATGCCATAGGGACAAAATACTGAGCAGCGCCGACACTGGGAGCATTGATGGAAATAGCTATACCACTCATCCAGAGTATCGCGGGTAAGATCCTCTGCCCCAACCAGCCAAGGAAAATACTTACCGGCAAATGTATAGTAGCGTCTATATACCTTGCGCAGCAGATCCTGTCGCCCCACCGGCATATTTTTAGGGTCGGCGGTACTGAGGAAATATTGGCACTTATCGGTACAGGCACCACACTTTACGCATGCGTCTAAATAGACATTAAGTGAGCGATAGCGGCCACGCAGATCGTCTAGCTTCTCCAACGCTTTACTATGCCAATCATCGACCAGCTCGCCAGGAAACCCAAGATCGGTATTGTGCTCTGGGTTGGTGACTACGAATGACTTAATATGAGCCGCCGTACCCTCCTCTACCTTAGGAACATCCACATGCTCCTTGAGCTTGGGAACATCAAATTTAACCTTAGCCATGCAACGCCCCTAATTCTGTTCTTGCTCTTCCAGTGCCTTCGCCCAAGGAGCGAGATGGCGCTGTTCACGTGGATTATCCACCTGATTACGAGTTGGGCTGAAAAATATGCCCGGCACATGTAACAGTTTACTGAATGGAAAAATGATCATCAGCAGTGCCACCAACAGCAGATGCACTATCAGCGGCGGATCAACTGGCAGAACACCTCCAGCAAAAGTAAAGAACTGCTTAATCGCTATGATATCGGTATGCCCAACAAAGCTCATCATCAAGCCGCTAGAGCCAATCAGCAGCAGCAGGATCAGCATAAGATAGTCCGATGGGGCAGAGATATAGCGCACTCGATCTACAAAAATGCGGCGCGCAAATAGGCCTCCAAGACCCACTGCCATTGCAAACCCGGCATACTTGCCAAATGGTTGCACCAACTCCAAGGCACTCCAAAAGATCCCCGGCACCCATACCCAAGAGGGATCTATAAAGTAACGCAGGTGGCGGATAAGCACCAACAGCAACGCCAGATGAAACATCCAAGAGAAGAGCCAAGTCCACTTGGTACCCTTGAATAGGCTCTCAAAGAAAACCACCTCTCGAAACAGGCGCATCCCTACACCAAACTTGGTGGTTGGAGCTGGAGTGGTGGCAATTTTCAGTGGGGCTGGAGTTCTAGCATAACTGGCAATCTTCGTACCCAGTCCAGCTATGAATATCAGTGCCGCCACAAGAAACAGTAAGCCGAAGAAAAATGACATTTTCCTACAGTCCTCTGTTAGTAGTATAAATCGGATGCTGGATCATTGCGCTCTACGCAACACCCAGACTATAACAGGCCGGAAAGACACTCTCTTCCCGGCCCGTAATTATCAGCCTAGATACAACCAGTTGGCTTAGGTAGACCAGCAAAACGACAGGCCTGTTTACCTGGACCATAAGGGAAGAGTGCATACAGGTACTTGCTATTACCCTTCTCCTTTCCCAGCTTTTTACCCACCGCCTTGGTCAACACACGTACGGCCGGAGCAATCTGGTACTCCTCGTAATACTCACGCAAGAAGTTGATGATATCCCAATGCTCATCGGTCAGCTCCAGGTCATCCTGAGCGGACATAACGGTAGCAACCTCTGGAAACCACTCATCCAGATTCACCAAAAACCCCTCTTCATCGACCTCAAGGGTCTTGCCTTCTACATCAATATTAGCCATTCATTTTCTCCTAAAGTTTTAGTAACTCCCCAAAGCCGCAAGGGCGGGAATTCATTAAAGGCAGAGGTCTACTAGACCCAAGCCTGAACCTTGTCATGCTCAGCAGCAAGATCGACAAAACCTTCGTAGTCTACCACTTCAACGCCTGCAATCAACCTGTCAGCAGCGATACCACGCGCCTTCAAATCAGGCCCCAGCACATAAAGTTTGGCCCCAGATGCAGACTCTACCTGCTCTGCAGCGCTATTTCCGGCCATGACGGCATAGACTGCGTCCTCATAAAAGAGTACAGCACTACCATCCAGTACATATGGCATGCAGCTGGCAACGGAGCTTTTCTCAAAAGGTGATTTATTTACAGTATGTAACGTGCTCATTCTGTCACTCCGTACTTAGAAACTAAAAAGGACATCTTGCCCATCCAGCAGATTTGCCAGTTCATCACGGCTTACCAGCTGAATAGAGTCCTTCTCTGCGTAGTCGTCATCCTCATCCTCATAGGTGAGGGGCATTAAATCATCAATGGTAAGGCCGCGCTCTTCCAGTGACTCCTTCTCGACATAGAGCTTGGTGACATCATAATCACCTAGCGCCGAGTAGGTTGGAGAGAAGTTTTTCATACCAACTTCTGCCGTATCCTGACCCTTGACAATCTGATACACGCCATCATCCAGAAATGCCACACTGACATCCTGATCGAAGGCGGCACCAATCAGTACAACCTCAAGCGACTCCCAAGCATAGATAGTGCCGTAGGGAGCACGACGATTGAGGTACATGAATTTCTTAATCTCTTCAGCCATGATCTTAGTTCCTGTCTCAATCGCCAAACACAACCAGCCGCTCCGCCTGAACAGCAGCTTCAATCAGCTGCCCCAGACCAGAGATGCGGAATTTAGGGTGGATGTTGGTAGCATCTTTACCATTCCGCTCAGCCTCACCATCATCAACCAAACCACGCCGTTGGGCAGCAGCTACACAGACCACAAGATCAAGATCATACTGCTCGGCCAGTTCGGCCCAGCGGTTGACGATATGGCGGTCATCCTGCGGCGGCGTGGTCAGGCGAGTACCATTACCCACGCCATCATGGTAGAAGAAGACCCGAAAGATCTCATGCCCCTTCTCCAAGGCTGCTTTGGTAAAGAGGTATGCCGAATCAACCGCTTGGTGCTGATACGGCCCCTCGTTGACTTGAATCGAAAACTTCATCTGCGATTACCCTCTAGTATTAGTTAGAAACGAATGTGGGTAGAGGCGTTAAGATTCACTCGACCGCCATGCCAATCATCCAGATGGTACTTGGTAAATGGCAGACCGGTCTTCTCAAAGAATTTGCCCCAACCGATACGCTCAGCCCACTCGCCGATACGCTCCCAATCCTTGGCATCATCCTTATAGGCAGTGAGGATCTGCTTAACCACTTCAGAGACCTCAGGCCAGCGTGGCGGGTTGTTAGGTACATTAGATGCGACCAACTTATGGAAGGTTGGCTTGCTCCGTGCGTTGGAGTTCTTGCCACCTACCCAGATCGCAAAGTTGGAGTGCTCTGGATCGTTGATCTGCATCGGCGGACATGGTGGAAAACAGGCGCCGCAACAGACGCATTTTTTCTCATCTACCTCTAATGAAGGCTTGCCATTGACCATGGCAGGACGAATAGCCGCTACTGGGCAGCGCGCCACAACCGTCGGACGTTCACAGACATTACCTACCTGATCGTGGTCGATCTTGGGCGGCTTGACGTGCTGTACATTAATGGCAATATCACCCTGGCCACCGCAGTTAATCTGACAGCAGGAGGTGGTCATCTTTACCCGGTTTGGCATCTCTTCATGGGTAAACTCATTTACCAAATCATCCATCAGCGCCTTAACCGCACCCGATGCGTCGGTACCAGGAATGTCGCAGTGCAACCAACCCTGGGTGTGAGCGATCATGGAGACCGAGTTACCAGTACCACCGATGGGGTAGCCCTTTTCAGTCAACTTGTCGATCAACGGCTGAACTTGAGCCTCTGTGCTCACCATATACTCAATGTTTGATCGGGCAGTAAAACGCACAAAACCCTCAGCCTGATCATCACAAATATCCATCAACTCACGGATCATGGTGACATCCATCTGCCGCGGGGTACCAGCACGTACCGTCCATATCTCGTCACCACTCTTGGCGACGTGGTGCAATACACCTGGGCGGGGACGATCATGGTAGGCCCATGCGCCATAGTTTTTCTTCATTACCGGATGCAGATACGGATCCATCTCCGGAACACCACTCTCAACAGGCATACGAGGTGCAGACATTTTATCTCTCCCAAATTCTCTAAACTTTAAGAAACTAACCAGTTAATAAACAACAAGCAACACTACAATCAAGAAGCCTGTCGATCATTCCACTTAGCGACCTCATCATCCCAGCCATCCATACGGACGTAAGAGTTCATACGTGGACGGTTGATCATATTTGGATCGATCTCAAGACCAACCCCCTCCAGGAAGTTAGCCAGACCGATACGCTCGATCATCTCACCAGTACGCTCATGCTCTAGAGCATTATCGGCAAAGAATTCGATGATCTCAGTAGCTAGCTCCTCTAGAACCTCAAAGTCATCATCGCTCTCTAGTTTCATAAACGGCACGATTACGGTACCCATCAGATCACCGATCTTTAGAGTACGCTTACCACCACACAGCAGAGTGATACCCTTGTCATCGCCAGGAGAGAGCGCCCTGGTCATAACGTTAATACAGTGCATACAGCGTACACAATTGGGGTTATCCACCTCCAGCTCATCGCCATCGGTCAGAGCCAGTGCCTGAGTCGGACAGCGGGTGATTACATTATCGATCACATACTGGCGCCCCTTACCAGCTATAAAATTCTTCACCTCAGCCTGGTCCACCTTCATATCATCCCGCCAGGTACCTATAACGGCGAGGTCAGAGCGCTGGATGGCGTTAACACAATCATTGGCACAGCCGGAGACCTTATATTTGAACTTGTAAGGCAGAGCAGGACGATGCATATCATCCAGCACGTTGTTTACCAACATGCGCATGGTTCGACCTTCATCAAAACAGGACTGCTCACAACGTGCAGCACCAACACAGGACATACCGGTACGTACTGCCGGACCAGCACCGCCCATATCAAAGCCGATCTCGTTGACCGCATCAAAGGCCACTTGCACCTTCTCGGTGGTGCAGCCCTGGAGCATGATATCACCCGACTGACCATGAAGAGCGATCAAGCCAGAGCCGTGCTCTTCCCAAATATCACAGAACTTGCGCAGGGTATTACTATCGTAGTGCATCCCCGGAGGCGGCATGATGCGCAGAGTATGAAATTCAGCACAATCAGGATATAGAGCCTCTCCATCATCACCCTTCAGCTCGGTAAAACGTGGGATAACACCACCACCGTAACCGATAACGCCGACTGTACCGCCCTTCCAATAACCCTTGCGGGTCTCATAGGAGGCCTCGAGCTGACCCAATAGGTCAACCATCATATCTTTCTTCTCTGCCAGACGCTTCAGACCAGTTACAAAGCTGGGCCAAGGGCCACTCTCTAGCTGATCAAGCATCGGGGTATCATGTAGCGGTTTTGCCATTACCTTATCTCCTCAAGTGTTACTTGTTGGACAGACCCACGCAATATCATTCTAAAAACATATTTCACGGAGCCTAAAACGACCCGCGTTCAATGACCTGACATTTTAGATGTTGGCACGGCGGCAAGACACCCTCCAAATGGGGGAGTAAATATGTCGCCATTATATCCCAAATGGGATATATGGCTAATCAGAGCGATTTACCATGATATTATCTATCTCAAATCTTTGGAGTAATCGATAAAATGTTGTACCTAAGCGAAATACTGATACAGAATCAGCAAATAGATAGCTTTGAACAGCTCCTGACGTTGGTCACAGAGCGCTCCAGGAGTGAGATGTTCTTCCGTATAGATGTAAAACCCCAATACGCCGATGTACCAGAAGATTGGGAAGATCGGCTAGAGGCCGCTTTTACTTAGGACGATAATGAAATACCTACAACCACAAGAGTTTCATCTTGGCGATGCCGATAGCGGTGTCGATGCAACCCAATCGAAACAGGCCATCGAGATGCAGTTAGAGCAGCTCAACCAAGAGCTCTCTAGCTTGGCAGCAGATACAGCACTGACCGATCGGCTCAAGCTGATGCTTGATAGCTGCTATCTACTGCTCGACCTGGAGCGTCAAGCAGAGGCTGTAACCAGAGCCAAAGAGGTGTTTGCCGAGGCGTTGGCAGCAGAGCTATGGACCCAGACGGTAGAGGCGTGTGATGTGCTGTTCCAGTCGGGTCTGGAGGATGCAGTACAAGCGCTAGCCCACGGTATTTGGCTGGGGGTCACCTTCCCAATCGATCCTGAGTTGAGTGTGGCTATGCTGCAACATCTAGTAGATGAGACCCCAGACACATCTGATGGTGCGGCGGTGGCTGCAGCTACTGCCAGCTATATCGTCGACATGCGAGCAGAGGGACAACAGCGGGAGGATCTGCAATTTTTTAGCGGCCAGATGCTAGGTCAGGTGGCACGCCGCCACAGCCAGGTAGAGGAGCAGGAGATCTTCGATTTCTGGGTGGAACGGATGGAGCTAAACGACCCAGCAAAGTTCCTGCCACGTCTTGCCCAAGTGCTGGATGTGATCAGCGATAACAAGTGGTGGTTCGACCGGGATGAGCTACGCACCAAGATACCGGAAGAGTAGGCGCAATGTTTTGGCAAGATGAGCAAGATGAGAACCTCTTCGTCGTTCCGGACGATGTGGTTGATCTGACTTTCAAAATCGAGTGCCAAGCCCTACGCAATGATCACGTTTGGCAGCTGTCACAGGAGATCAAAAAGATATTGCCGTGGTTTGGCGAGCAGCCAGAGCATGGCCTGCACGCCATCCACGTGGCAGCATCATCCAGCGGCTGGATCCGACCAGAGGCGCCAGATGAACTGCTATACCCCTCTCGCCGCACCAAGCTAAAACTACGACTGCCACAAGAGAGACTAGCCGCTGCCCATGCTCTGGCTGGACAAACCCTTGATATAGATGGTTTCGAACTACATATAGGTAAGGGCAGAGAGCAGTTGCTGAGCATGACCAACACCCTCTACTCTCACTTTGTGGTAACCGCCAATCCAGATGATGAAGAGGCGTTTATCGACCACGTGGTGGCAGAACTAAGAGAGATGGAACTAAAATTCAGTAAGGTATTATGCGGCAAAAGTCACGCCCTGGAGACCCCGGAAGGGCCGCTGTTCACCAGCACCCTGATGATAGGTGGACTATCATTCCCCCATGCGGTCACTCTACAGATTCAGGGGCTTGGCTCCCACCGTTTTATGGGATGTGGCCTGTTCATCCCCTGCAAGAGCATTTAATATAGGATCATACATTCAAACCTGAAGGAGACCACCAATGGCAATAGAAGTTAACGGCAACACCATCGAGACCAACGCTAACGGCTACCTGGAGAACAGTGATGACTGGAGTGAAGATGTAGCCAAGGCTATCGCAGAGATTGAAGAGGTAGCCCTGTCCGATAAGGCGTGGGACATCATCAATTTCCTGCGGGAGGAGTATTTCGAAAACAACGGCAACCAGCCTAACGAACGTAAGATGGTAAAGCACTTCAAAGGCCTCTGGACCGATCTAGATAAAGTGGACACCAAGTCCCTCTATATCCATTTCCCCATGGGGCCTGCCAAACAGGCCAGCAAGATCGCCGGGCTACCGGAGACCAAACGTAAAGGTGGGTATTAACCGACCCTCTCCATTTGATCTGGAGAACCAGCCACTCTATGAAGAGTGGCGCGACCGTAAGTTGCAGGGCTATCCAGCCAGCCTGGATGCCCTGCTCGCGCCGCCGGCTCATCTCATAAAGCCCCAC
>CBFDBF010000006.1:0-17726 GCA_965602975.1 uncultured Gammaproteobacteria bacterium
AATGATGGCAAGGAGGTCGATAAAGACCATCAGGGAGGCGTGTTGTCGGTTATCAACGTACTGTTTATAGAGCAGTATGCAGCTGGTCAGGGCGGTGCCGAGGTAGGCAACCCCTGTTATGGTAAATAGTAGTGGATTGCTGGCACCTAGAAATGAGGGGCTAAAACTGCTGAAAAAGACGATAAGGAGCAGAGCAGACAGGGTCAGGCGATAGCTGCAAAAGTACCAAAGCATCATCCCACGGTGGTTGCTGGATTGGTCTCCAGTTGTTATTGCTCTGGTGTTTTCTTGGTCAAACATCGTCTGCCTGTATATGTTCCTGGCAACAGTAGTAGTGGTTGCCTCTCTCTAGCGCCTCACTCTTGGGCAGATGTAGCCCACAGTGGTGGCAGGAGACCATATTGACCTCCGAGGGCGTTTTGTGTTCCCCCTGTTGCCTGGATTTGAATCGGCGCAACAGCCGTCTGCCGCTCACGAAGAGCAGCCAGATAGCTACTCCTAATAGTAGTGCTCGTATTCCCATTGTGTGTGAATCCCTCCAAATTTTGCGTATTTTGTCGATTTGGAAAATAATACCCCTTTTGGGCTTAATAGGTTATAGCAAAGATGAATCTACATGAATATCAATCGAAGCAGTTATTCGAGCAGTTTGGCATCCCGGTATCACAGGGTCATCCCGCCTCATCTATTGCAGAGGCAAAGCAGGCGGCGCAGTCGCTAGGCGGCGAGCGCTGGGTGGTAAAGGCTCAGGTACACGCCGGTGGACGCGGCAAGGTTGGAGGTGTGGTCATAGTAGACACCCTGGACAAGGTAGAGGCTGAGGCCAAGCGGCTACTCGGTAGCACCATGGTCACCAAGCAGACTGGAGAGTCTGGATTGCCGGTCAATATGCTGCTGGTAGAGGAGCCGACGGCGATTGCACGCGAGCTCTATCTGAGTGTGCTGGTGGATCGTGCCACCCGTCGAGTACTATTCATGGCCTCTCCTGCCGGTGGGATGAATATCGAAGATGTGGCGGAGGAGACCCCAGAGCAGATTCATACCGTCACTGTCGATCCAGCTGCCGGCCTTCAGGGCTATCAGTGTCGTAAACTTGGTTTCGGCCTGGGACTTGAGGGTACACAGATTCGAGAGTTCCAGAAGTTCATGAGTGGTCTCTACAACCTGTTTTTGCAGTCAGATGCCAGTCTGGTGGAGATCAACCCTCTAGTTGTAACCGAGGCGGGTAACCTGATAGCGCTGGATGCCAAGATCAATATCGACAGTAACGCCATCTATCGGCAGCCGAAGATTCTGGCGATGCGGGATATCACCCAAGAGGATGAGCGGGAGGCTGCTGCCGCTGAGCATGATCTCAACTACATCACTCTGGATGGCAATATCGGCTGTATGGTAAACGGTGCCGGTTTGGCCATGGCTACTATGGATCTGGTGCAGCTCAAGGGCGGTACCCCGGCTAACTTTCTTGATGTAGGTGGCGGTACTACAGCGGAGAGGGTGGCTGAGGCCTTCAAGTTGATCCTCTCAGATGAGAAGGTAGAGGGGGTTCTGGTTAATATCTTTGGCGGTATCGTCCGCTGTGATCTTATAGCCGAGGGCATTATCGCTGCGGTGAAAGAGGTAGATATCAAAGTGCCACTAGTTGTGCGACTAGAGGGTACTAATGCGCCACAGGGGTTAGAAGCCTTGGCCAACAGCGGTCTGGCGATCACCACAGCAGCTGATTTAAACGAGGCGGCAGAGCAGATTGTCGCCCAGGTCCAAGGTTAATTGAGAGGGTTTAAATTGTGAGTATTCTAGTAGACAACAACACCAAGGTTATCTGTCAGGGGTTTACCGGACAGCAGGGCACATTCCATACCGAACAGGCTATCGCCTACGGTACTAAAGTTGTGGGAGGAGTCACCCCCGGCAAGGGTGGGCAGACCCACCTCGACCTGCCGGTTTTTAACACTGTAGAAGATGCAGTTCAGGAGACTGGCGCTGACGCTACCATGATCTATGTGCCGCCAGCCTTTGCTGCGGATGCGATCCTGGAGGCGGCAGATGCCGGGATCAAGGTTATAGTCTGTATCTCTGAGGGTATTCCGGTACTGGAGATGCTTAAGGTCAAGGCGGCGTTGGATGGTTATGATGCCAAACTTATCGGCCCTAACTGTCCTGGGATTATAACCCCGGGAGAGTCCAAAATAGGGATCATGCCAGGGATGATCCATAAGCCGGGCAAGATCGGTATTGTTTCGCGCTCCGGTACCTTGACCTATGAGGCTGTCTTTCAGACCACTAATGCCGGATTGGGACAGAGTACCTGTGTCGGTATTGGCGGTGATCCCATTCACGGGATGAACTTCATCGACTGTCTGGAGCTGTTCCAGGCTGATCCGCAGACCGAAGGTATGATTATGGTAGGCGAGATCGGTGGCACCGCTGAGGAGGATGCGGCCGAGTACATCCAGGCTAATGTTGACAAACCAGTAGTCAGCTATATCGCTGGCGTGACTGCACCTCCAGGCAAGCGTATGGGCCATGCTGGTGCCATTGTCAGTGGCGGTAAGGGGACGGCAGATAGCAAGTTTGCGGCCCTGGAGGCGGCCGGTGTTGCTACCGTACGCTCTCCATCAGATCTTGGTAAGAAGATGGTAGAGCTTTTAGGGTAGAGACGATCTCTGTTTTGAAGCTGAGAGTCTCTCTGGCCCAGATCAACCTGCTGGTAGGTGCAGTAGAGCTCAATAGTGCGCGGGTGGTTGCGGCTGCGCAATATGCCCGGGATGAGCAGCAGGCAGATGCTGTGCTTTTTCCGGAGTTGACTCTTACCGGCTATCCACCGGAAGATCTGCTGCTGCGTCCAGAGTTTATCCGGCAGGTGGAGGAGTCACTCGACCGGTTGTGTCGTGAGGTGGAGGGGATCGATCTGATCATCGGCTACCCGCGGCAACTGGATGGCAAACTCTATAATGCCGCCGGGGTGATTCGTGATGGCAAGATCGTCTCTGAGTACCACAAGCTGCTGCTTCCCAACTACAGTGTCTTCGATGAGAGGCGTTACTTCGAGCCGGGAGACTCCCCCTGTGTGGTTGATATTGCCGGGGTTACGGTGGGGCTGACTATCTGTGAGGATATCTGGTTTCCAGGGCCAGCGGCGGCAGCGGCAGCAGCCGGGGCGGAGCTGTTACTTAATCTAAATGCCTCACCCTTTCATATAGATAAGGCGACAGAGCGTGAAGATCTGCTGTGTCAGCGGGCGCGGGATGAGGGGCTGGCTATCGCCTATGTCAATCTTGTCGGTGGTCAGGATGAGCTGGTGTTCGATGGTGGCTCCTGCGTAGTCAACTCCAGTGGAGAGCTTACCCAGCGGGCTGGCTTCTATGGTGAAGAGCAGATATTGGTAGAGTTTATCGATAACGAGCCAACAGCAGCAGAGATAACCCCAGCACCAGAAAAGGAGGAGGCGATCTACAGGGCCTTGGTACTGGGGGTGCGGGATTATGCTCTTAAGAACGGTTTTGATGGTGCGGTGTTGGGACTATCTGGGGGCATAGATTCGGCTCTAACACTGGCTATCGCGGTGGATGCGCTTGGGGCAGACAGGGTGGAGGTAGTACTGATGCCATCACGTTATACCGCAGACATGAGCAATGAGGATGCGGTCAAACAGGCCAAGGCGCTCGCTGTAGAGTACAGCATCATCCCGATCGAACCGGCCTTTAATGCCTTTCTCGATATGCTGGCAGAGGAGTTTGCTGGTAGTGAGCGTGATACCACTGAGGAGAATATCCAGGCTCGCTGCCGTGGAGTAATCCTCATGGCGATCAGTAATAAAAAGGGCAAAATCCTGCTTACCACTGGCAATAAGAGTGAGATGGCGGTCGGCTATGCCACCCTGTATGGAGATATGGCCGGTGGCTTTGCTCCAATCAAGGATCTGCCCAAGTTGATGGTCTACCGTCTGGCCGAGTACTGTAATCGCGAGCGGGAGATCATCCCTCAGCGGGTGATTGAGCGCCCCCCATCGGCTGAGCTGGCACCGGATCAGCAAGATTCAGACTCACTACCGCCATACGATATTCTGGACGAAATTCTAGCGCGACATGTGGAGCGAGATCAGAGTGTGGCTGAAATTGCTGCTGCCGGGTTTGATGCTGCCACCGTACGGCGGGTGGTGCAGATGGTGGATCGTAATGAGTACAAGCGGCGCCAGGCTCCTCCTGGAGTCAAGATTACCCAGCGGGCATTTGGGCGGGATAGGCGCTATCCGTTGACGCGGGGGTGAGGATATAGCATTAGCAGCTCTGCAACGCATCACCAGATACGGTAGAATGGAAAAATTCACAGACTGCGGGGGCAGAGAATGAAAAAAGTCGATGTAATTATCAAGCCATTTAAGTTGGATGATGTACGTGAGGCGCTATCAGAGATAGGTATCACCGGTATGACCGCTACGGAGGTAAAGGGGTTTGGTCGACAGAAGGGCCATACAGAACTCTATCGTGGAGCGGAGTATGTGGTCGATTTTCTACCAAAATTGAAGCTTGAGGTGGTGATCAACGAAGAGCAGCTAGATGAGTGTATCGACGCCATCACTAATGCTGCCCGTACCGGCAAGATTGGTGACGGCAAGATATTTGTTAGCTCGGTAGAGAAGGTGGTGCGTATTCGTACCGGTGAAGAGGATGCAGATGCGGTGTAGCTCGCTGCCTCAGTTCTTGTCCAGCTCCAGATAGTCCCAAAGACGCCTGCCCAGTGGTTTGACCGCAGGCTCCTCTAGTCCCTTGAAGGTACCATTGGCCTCATTCAGGGCCAGTACTCGCTGGGTATCTTTGGATAGATCCTCTAGACCAAGTGCGTCATAGGCCTCGATCATCACCTCAAGGGCATCTTTTACTGCCGAGGAGCGTTGGTACTTCTCTACCACCTCAATACAGCGGTTGGCCGCAGCCAGATAGGCACCACGCTTCATATAGTAGCGCGCCACATGCACCTGATACTTCGCCATATTGTTGTGTAGATGGATTACCCGTTTTCTCGCATCTTCCGCATATCTGCTATTTGGGAATTTGCGGATCAAGGTTGAGAAGTCCTTGAATGATTCGGCGGCCGAACCGGGATCGCGCTGTGATGAGTCTATCGGTATAAAGCGGTCAAAGAATCCGATACTGCGGTTAAAATTTACAATCCCCTTGAGGTAGTAGGCGTAATCGACAAATGGGTTTGTTGGGTGTAGTTTGATAAAACGGTCGGCAGCCGCTATAGCTGACTCCGGCTCTTCGAACCGATAGTAGGCGTAGGCGACATCCAGTTGAGACTGCATCGCATAGCGGCCAAATGGGTAGCGCGTCTCTAGCTGCTCGTAGTATTTGATGGCGGTCTCATAGTCACCTTCGGCCAAGGAGGCGGATGCCTCGGAGTAGAATTTGCTGGCGCTCCAACCCTTGGTCTCATCGGCCAACTCCGGCAAGAGCCCACAAGATGTAAGTAGCAGTAGTAGCAGCAGTGAGGGTAGAAGACGAGTAATATTCATATTGTTTTAGTAACTATAGAAGTTTAAATCAGGGTGGCAGTATACCCTATGATGGAGATAGAGTGGACAGATGAACCCCAGCCCTGAGCCGATTTATACCACTATTGCGTCAGAGTATGCAGGGCAGCGGCTGGATCAAGCCCTGGCTCGACTGTTTCCTCAATATTCACGTAGCCGTCTGCAGGAGTGGATTAAGAGAGGACAGGTTCGAGTAGATGGGGGACAGCGGCGACCGCGGGACAAGGTGCTGGGTGGTGAGCAGATAGAGCTCTCTGTCCAGATGGAGCAGCAGATGGAGGATCGGCCCCAGAATATCCCTCTGCATCTGCTGTATACCGATGATGATCTGCTAGTTATCAACAAACCGGCCGGTATGGTGGTGCATCCAGCTGCCGGTAACCGTGATGGCACCATGCTGAATGCACTGCTGCATTACGATGAGACACTGCGTAACTTGCCGCGTGCCGGGATAGTCCATCGTCTGGACAAGGATACCAGCGGTATACTGGTAGTGGCACGCAGCCTGGAGGCGCACCACTCTCTGGTAGAGCAGCTCCAGGCACGAGAGATAAAACGTGAATATAGAGCAGTGGTCTGCGGCGTGCTAACTGCGGGGGGCACGGTAGAGCAGCCGATTGGCCGCCACCCGGTGAACCGTGTGCGGATGGCAGTAATAGCTGGTGGCAAGGAGGCGACCACCCACTATCGGGTGCTGGAGCGGTTTCGGGGCCATAGCTATCTGCGGGTAAACCTGGAGAGCGGGCGCACCCATCAGATACGGGTGCATATGGCGCATATCCACTATCCCCTGCTGGGCGATCCACTTTATGGTGGGCGGATGCGTATTCCTGCGGGGAGTGCTGAGGGGCTGCGGGAGCAGCTACAAACCTTTAAGCGCCAAGCACTGCATGCCAAAGTATTGGGGTTAGCACACCCGATAACTGGTGACTGGATGGAGTGGAAGGCGGAGATCCCAGAGGATATGCAGCAGCTCTTGGCTGCACTGCGCAGGGATGTGGCCGATGGATGATTGGATACTGCCTGACTGGCCTGCACCTAAACGGGTACAGGCGGTTATAACCAGCCGCCAAGGAGGGTGTAGTGTTGCTCCATTCGATAGCTTGAATCTGGGTGATCATGTGGGCGATGATGTGGCCAGCGTGGCTAAAAACAGGGCTCTGTTGCAACAGAGGCTAGGTTTTAGTCGAGAGCCTCTCTGGCTGGAGCAGGTGCATGGCTGTGAGGTGGTAGGGCTGCCGGGGCAGCAGAGTGGCTGTCGGGCGGATGCCGCCACCACCACGGAGCCGGGGCAGGTCTGTACTGTGTTAACCGCCGACTGTCTGCCGCTGCTGCTCTGTAATCGCTCTGGTAGCAGGGTGGCGGCTGTGCATGCCGGTTGGCGCGGTCTGCTGGCGGGTGTAATCGAATCCAGTTTGGCAAAGTTTAGCGATAGTGGGGATGAGCTGTTTGCTTGGTTGGGTCCAGCGATTGGCCCCGCTGAGTTTGAGGTTGGTCCAGAGGTGCGTGCGGCCTTCACTGCTGCCAACTCGGAGGACGGAGCCGCCTTTGTAGCCAATAGGCAGGGTCGCTGGTTGGCAGATATATACGCCCTGGCACGCAGCAGGCTAAAGCGGGCAAGTGTTGGCTTCGTTGGTGGCGGTGATTGCTGTACAGTAGCGCAATCGGATCGGTTCTTCTCCTATCGTCGCGATGGGCGTACTGGGCGAATGGCCTCTCTGATCTGGATTGATAACGGATAACCTTGCTTAAAACAGTGTGGGTAGATATGAATGATTTTAAAGCGCATGGATGCCAAGTATGAATTAATAGAGGTGCCCTTAAGCTAGCAACTACCGTCATCCCGGCGAAGGCCGGGATCCATATCCACCAACAATGGTTGTTTTTCTGGATTCCGGCCTTCGCCGGAATGACGAAAAAGGCGCTTAATGAAGTGCCATTGGGAGCAGAGTATGAAGAACTGGAAAATATTGACTCTGGTCGGTGCCGACCGAGCTGGAATTGTGGCTGCGGTGACCGCTGTTATATATCAGCATGGCTGGACTCTGGGTGAGGCATCCATGCTGCGGCTGGGGGATAACTTTAGCATTATGATGATGGTGGCAGGGGAGGGGGATATAGAGGCTGCACTGCAACCGGTGGCTAACGATATGGGGCTGCGGCTGCATATAGATCCAAGTGAGGGGGGGTTGCATCAACACCTGATCCCCAATGTACAGATTCGGGTCACCGGAGCTGATCGCGCTGGTATCGTTGCCCAGGTTACAGCGGCTCTGGCCGAGACCGGATTTAACATACTAGAGCTGGATTCAGATGTGGCCGGTTCAGCCGATGATCCGGTTTATATCATGAATATCCAGGGAGAGAGCAGCAGCACAGTAGAGTCACTGCAGCAGGCGTTAAAAGAGCTGGATGGGCAGGGGGTCAACGTACAGGTGTCTGCTATCGAGACCATGCTTGGCTGATGTTGCTGGATATACTGAAAATCCCGGATGAGCGGCTGAAGCAGCCCTCTGTAGAGGTAGAGCAGTTTGATGATGAGCTGCGCACCTTCATCGCCGATCTGGAGGAGACCCGCCAGGCGGGGCCGGGGGCGGTTGGTATTGCCGCGCCCCAAGTGGGTTGCCGGCAGCGTATTATCATCGTAGATGTCTCCAAAGGCAGAAAACCGGTGCCAAATCATGGCTATATGGTGCTGGTGAATCCAGAGATCACCGAGTGGGACGGGTTTGAGATGGGGCGGGAGGGGTGTCTATCTGTCCCCGACTATACCGGTAATGTGATTCGCGCCACGCAGATCAAACTCACTGCACAGGATCCCCACGGTGCCCCGTTGGAGTATTTGATGGAGGGGTTTGAGGCGCGCGCTCTGCAGCATGAACTGGATCATCTGGACGGTATACTTTTTATCGATCGGGTGGTGAGTCGGCGTACCGACCTGTTCCAACGCAAGGTCTACAAATAGGTGTTTAGGATCCAGAAAAACGGTCTAACATGATCGCCATAAAATCCTGGTGGTGGCTGCTCCTGCCAGCCGTGCTATTTATCGGTTGGCAGCTATGGCGCTTGCTACAGGCATGCCGCCGAGCCAATCGGGTGGATTGGGGACGTGGCTGGATGAATCTGCTGGATGGTCTCAACCGACTATTTTGTTACCGTTACCACCGCTTGAATCTACTCGGCCTGAGGCTACCCCAATCTGGTCCGGTGGTGCTGGCGGCCAACCACATCTCTGGTCTTGATCCTCTGCTTATTATCGCCTCGGCGCGGCGGCCGATCCGTTTTCTTATTGCTCGGGAGGAGTATGAGCGCCTCGGTCTCAACTGGCTTTTTCGGGCGGTAAAGTGTATTCCGGTAGATCGGGAACGCAGGCCGGAGCAGGCGCTACGCATGGCGCTGACTGCGCTAAATGAGGGTCATGCGGTGGCCCTCTTTCCCCACGGTGGCATCCATCTCGATAGCGATCCGCCACGCCGGATCAAACCAGGGGCGGTACGGTTGGCCCAGTTGACTGGGGCACCCATCCTGCCACTGAGGATCAGTGGCATCCGTGGGGCTGGTCAGGTGGTGAGTGGGGTGCTGTTGCGGAGCCATGCCAGGATTGAGGCCTATTCGGAATTGCTGCCGCAGCAGCGAGATGCAAAAGATTTGATACAGGAGTTGCAACAGGTTCTAGAGGGGGATCCAAGCGGGGTACGGTAGAGTATTTTGGCCATAATACTAGTAAATATTGCGAAAAAAATGTGACGCGCATCACAAAAGTGTATACATTTAGTTAAAACACAATTATAATACGAACCATCTACGCTCAGATGGGAATTTAGGTTTTTGATGGGCTTGGAACTTAGTACTTAATTTAAAGTAAAAGGAAATTAAATAATGAAAAAACATCTA
Organism: uncultured Gammaproteobacteria bacterium; assembly: GCA_965602975.1. Taxonomy (GTDB): domain Bacteria; phylum Pseudomonadota; class Gammaproteobacteria; order Chromatiales; family Chromatiaceae; genus CBFDBF01. Next base: position 9,431 of record CBFDBF010000006.1, read on the forward strand.
ATGTCAGCAGTTGTGCTGCTACTGATTAGTGGGTCTCTCTCTGCTGCCACCATAAAGATGGGGTATAGCACTACTAATGGAGAGGCTATAGCCTACACAATAAACGGGGCCGCCAAGAGCACCCTGGCTTTGGAGTTTTCCCCTGTCGAGCTGGACTTTGATGATGACGGTAGCTACGACCTTACGACTATCTCCTACTGTGTTGATCTGCTGCAGACCACGGGTAATGGAAGCGTATATGCGGTTGAGTTGCAGTCGGCGGTGGCAAAGGGCGATAATTATCGTAATGCAGCCTGGCTGATGAATGAGTTCTCAGCTGTAGCCGATACCGCCGCAAAAAAGGCTGGGCTGCAGGTCGCTATCTGGGAGGCTATCTACGATAGCAGCCACTCCCTCGATAGTGGCAGTTTCAGTGTACAGAGTACTTCAGGTGGTGCCTACGCCAATGCTAATATCTACCTCTCCGCCCTTGCTGGTGTTTCCTCATTTTCCGGGCTGGAGAATTACATGGTCGCCTATAGCGCCACCAGGCAGGATCAGTTGATCGCCACACCACTGCCAGCAGCAGCATGGCTGTTTGGTTCGGGGCTGCTTGGAGTCCTTGGTTTTGGTCGAAAGCAGCTGGGATGAGCTATATAGATTGAATAGACAACTAGTAGAACGGAGAGGGACATATATCGTCCCTCTCCGTTTTTGTGTTGTTGGGGGCATCTTTTATCTTTTTCTGGGGTTGTTAGTAGCAAACAGCGGCAAACTTAATAATACTGACAAGGTCTTCTGTACGGCGGCAATTCATTGATATTAAAGGAGGATTGTTGCCTGTAGGACAATTCCTACACAAATACTAGCACATATTACGCAAGAAAGAGTGATATTCATCACAAAAACTATACGCATTTCATTAAAATCTTGGTAGCATACTAATTACCTGCACAAAATTATATTTGCGTTTAGCATTAGGGTGTGCAGTTTATAAATGGCTTTAACAATTATAGAGCCTTAATTTGGATGAGGTTTTGAGAGAAGGGGAATTAGATATGAAAAGAGCAAAATACTTTATGTTGTCTGCGGCTGCGCTGCTGCTATTTAGCTGGAATGTTTCAGCTGCTACTATTATGACGGTTTTAACTCACGATGCTGTTGGGGTTCAGATTGGCACTGGAGCTGGCGGTACTTGGGGTCAGGCGGCAGGTATGTTTACTGTCCAGTTTGATTCTAGTCCAGCGACTGATGCCTACTGTGTTGATTTGTTTGAGGGTGTGGGATATCCGCTTCCACAGTCATATCCGGTTGAGCTTTTGACGCTGGATCAAGCTGGTACCACAACTGGGATTGCATTAGCTGATGACTATCGAAATGCAGCTTGGCTGATGAATGCGTTCTCATCTGCAGCCGATACTGCAGAGAAAAAGGCTGGCCTGCAGGTGGCCATCTGGGAGGTGCTTTATGATGGTCTCGGTAGCTTAGATCTAGCTGCTGGTAATATCCTTCTAGGTACAACTATGGGTTCTAATCAGGGCGTTGGTAGTGCGGTTGATGGTTTTGCAAATGGCTATCTAGCAGCACTTACCGCCAATGGTCAGGCTACAGGTCTGGACTGGTTTCGGGTTGCTTACAATGATGGTCGGCAGGATCAGTTGGTTGCCCCTATCCCAGCGGCAGTGTGGCTGTTTGGCTCCGGGCTGCTTGGAGTGCTTGGTTTTGGTCGTAAGAAGCAGAGCTAAGTTATTAGTTTGACTTAAATCGCTGGTACAGTGTTAAGTTGAGGAGAAAGGGGCATATTTTGCCCCTTTTTTCTTTGCTTATCATACGGCTTTGTCTTACTATTCATGTGGTATAGAGAATAATCTGGGCTACTATGGATCTGTTATGATTAAATTATTACGAAATCTCCCTGCTGCTTTCTCTCTTGGACTGTTTCTGCTTGCGGCTCCAGTCACTTTGCTGGCAGATGATGGCTATCTGCTACAGCCTGGTGATCTTTTAGAGATCTCGGTCTGGAAGGAGCAGGATCTGCAGCGTGATGTGCTGGTACGGCCAGATGGTGGAGTTTCATTTCCGCTGGTTGGTGATATCGACACCAGCGGTCTCTCAGTCGATGCCCTTAGTACCAGGATTAGCAAGCGTATATCCAAATATATCCCTGATCCGGTGGTGACTGTAAGCCTGAAGCAGATGATGGGTAACCGTATCTATGTGCTCGGCAAGGTGAATCAGCCGGGGGAGTTTCCGGTGATACGCAATGTGGATGTGATGCAGGCGTTGAGTATGGCTGGTGGAATTAACCCGTTTGGTGATGGTGATGAGATCACTATCTTGCGGCGTGATGGTGATGCACAGCAGGTCATACAGTTCGATTATGATGCCGTCGTTAGCGGTATGGATATGGAACAAAATATCAGGCTACAGCCGGGTGATATTGTTGTTGTCCCCTAGCAGGTTACTGTTCTGCTGCAGTCTGTTTCTCGCTACTACAGTATCCGCAGAGAGCTGGTTTTTTGAGCCGTCCGTATCTCTGCGGTTGGGTTATGATGATAATGTTCGTCTCTCCGTGGCGGATAGGGAAGATGATCTCATAAGGACTATGAGTGCCAGTGCAGCCTTTGGTGTGCGCACTGAGGTGAGTGATGTCGCCTTCACCCTGCAGCTTGATGACAGTGACTATGCAGATCTTAGTGACCTGGATAGTAGCAATCAGGCGCTGGATCTGAGCTCCTCATTTCGGACAGAGCGCAGCCTGTTGCGGCTAAACGGATACTACAAGCTGGATAGCACCAACACTAGTGAGCTGGAGACTACGGGGCGGATAGGCCAAGAGAGTAAACGTCGAGTTGCGACCAGTCTCAGTCCATCCTGGAGTTATGACCTCACCGAACGACTCTCTACCAATTTGGGCTACAGTTATACTGATGTAATATATGAAGATGCAGAGTTGACAGATCTCTCCGATTATCGAGAGGAGAGTCTGTTTGCAACTCTGTCGTATCGGTTGAGTGAGCTCAATCAGGTGAGCGCAACTATTAATGGTTCTACCTATGAGGCAGACAAGACTGGTAGAGAGAATGATACCCGTGGAATTAGCTTAGGGTTTACCGGTCAGCTCTCGGAGACGCTGAGCACTAGCCTCTCTGTGGGGATGCAGCGATCCAGCACCAGATCACTAGTGGCGGGTGGCGCTGTAGAGTCGACCAGTGACAACAGCTTGACCCTGGATATTGGGCTACAGAAGAGTTGGGAGAGATCATCCTTGAATGGAACCATAAGTATGGGGGAGAGTCCTAGTGGGAGTGGCACGGTACTGCGTACTAACCAGCTTGGGCTTGGTTACAGTCGGCAGTTGTCACCACGTACCACTTTTAGTGTGAATGGGTCTCTAGTGCAGAATAGTAGTGGTGGTGGATTGGATGATGCTGGTGATGATCGCCTCTATCTTTCAGTAGAGCCGAGTTTGAGCTGGCAGGCCAGCCGTTGGTGGACTCTATCCACATCTTATCGTTATCGGGCACAGGAGTATACAGGGGTAGATTCAGGGGTTGCCAAATCTAATGCTATATTCCTGAATACTGCTTATACTTGGCCACATGAGTAGAGCTATTAAGCTGTGTTCTTCAGTAGCCGCAATTTTTGTCTCCTTAGTTGAGAATAAAACTTAGGACAATCAATACAATTAGGTGTGGAATTAAGATGGAAGAGGACATTCAGGGATTTGGCGACTATCTGGCCATCCTGATCAAGAGAAAAAAACTGTTCATTGTTACGGCGCTGATTATATTAGTGTTGAGTCTTGCGCTGGCCTTTGGTCTGCCTTCAGTCTACAGGTCTGAGGCCATTATCCTGATTGAGCAGCAGGAGATCCCACCTGATCTGGTGCGTTCTACTGTAACTTCATATGCTGGTGAGAGGATTCAGGTCATTAATCAGCGGGTGATGACTACAAAAAACCTTAGCAGGATCATAGATGAGTATGAACTCTTTGGTGAGGAGCGCAAGAATACCAGTATTGCTGTGCTTGCAGAGGGTATGCGCGAGGATATAGGGTTGGAGATGATCAGTGCCAAGGTACTGGATCGTAGCGGCCGTTCTACTACTGCCACCATCGCCTTTAAGCTCGCATTTCAGCATAAAAACCCGCGTAAGGCGCAGCAGGTCGCTAACGAGATGGTTACTCTCTATCTGGATGAGAACCTAAAGAGTCGTACTGCATCCGCAGTGGAGACTTCCGGTTGTCTGACGACAGAGTCGGACAAACTGGAGCAGATAGTATCTGAGTATGAGACCAAGTTAGCAGCCTTCAAGGAGGAGAATATAGATAATCTGCCAGGGCTGCAGACACTAAATATTCAGCTGATGGAGCGGGTAGAGCGTGAGATAAAAGATGCTAGTTTACAGATTCGTGACCTGGAGGGGCGTATTACCTATATGCACTCTGAACTATCCCAGATAGAGGCCGGCAGTATCTCTGGAGATAATGACCAGCGTATTTTAAGCCCGGCAGAGCGGCTACAGGCACTGCGGACGGAGTTTATCACCCTATCTACCCGTTATGCTTCCACCCATCCAGATATTAAAAAGATGCGGCGTGAGATCAAGGCGCTGGAGAGTGAGGTAGGCTCCAGTGTGGATATTGCAGGATTGCGTCGGAGCCTGGAAGATATGAAGGTGGAGATGGATACCCTGCAGGGGAACTATTCTCAGCAGCATCCTGATGTGAAAAAATTACAGCATAAAATAGATGCCGCAGAGGTGGAGTTGGATAGGGCGGTAGGAGAGAGAGAGAGTGGTAAAGCATCTGGCGAATCAACCCAGATAGATAACCCTGCATACATCCGTATGGAATCGCAGATCAAGGTGTCTGAAGGAGAGTTGGCCTCCTTGAAAAAGTCACGAGAAGAGCTGAAACAGAAACTGGTCGAGTTTGAGGAGAGGATGCTGCAGAGTCCACAGATAGAGTTGCAGTACCGTGAACTTACTCGTGGATATGCAAATGCCTCAGCCAGATACCAGGAGATAAAGGAGAAGCAGCTGGAGGCGGGTTTAGCCGAGACTCTGGAGCGGGAGAAGAAGGGTGAACGTTTCTCTCTGATTGAGCCACCCGTGTTGCCAGAAAAGCCATCCAAACCAAATCGTATGGCGATACTGTTTCTCGGTTTTATCCTGTCACTGGTAGGTGGAGTCGGGAGTGTTGCAGTGGTAGAGGGGTTGAGTGATGGTATTACCAATATGAATGAGCTGGTGAGTATTACTGGTACAGCACCACTGATTGTAGTGCCTTATATTGAGATAGAGTCGGAAAAACTGCGCTATGCTGAGATTAAGCGCAAGCTTATTATAGCTGCCATAGTAGCTATTCCAATAGTCATAGTGCTGTTCCACTTTATAGTGAAGCCGCTGGACGTTACCTGGTTTATGCTGCTGCGGCGCTTAGGTCTCTCCTGATAATGATAATGAGATATTAAAATGGATAGAATTCAACAGGCTCTAAACAAGGCAGAAGAGCAGCGCAGTAAAACATCTGGTGGCCGACCATTACAAACTAACAGAAAGCGCTCCTCTACACCTAAACCAGAGGCCAATCCTGAGGGTATAGAGTACTCACAGACCAAGGTTGTACCGGTTTCCCAGGATGTATTGCGAAAGAATCGCCTGGTCGCTGGAGTAAAGGGTGACCCATTGGCCGATCTGTTTCGGATATTGCGTACCAAGGTTCTATTTCAGCTGCGCCAGGCAGGCATTAATACCTTGGCCATAACTAGCCCGGACAAGGGTAGTGGCAAGTCAATGATCGCCTCTAATCTCGCTATGAGTCTGGCGATGGATAAAAATTATACAGTGCTTCTGGTGGATCTCGATCTACGTCGTCCATCTATCCATGGTTATTTTGGATTTGAGCCTGAACTGGGACTCTCTGATTATCTTACCAGTGATGATATCGATCTATCGTCACTACTGGTTCATCCGGAGATAGATCGGTTGGTAGTGTTGCCATCTGGACAGCCAGTAGAGTACTCCTCGGAGCTGCTCGCTAGCGATAAGATGGCCCACCTGATGGAGGATATCAGTAGCCGTTATACTTCGCGTATTATAATTTTTGATCTACCGCCACTACTACGCATAGATGATGCACTGATGTTTCTACCCCAGGTGCAGTCTAGCCTGCTGGTGGTAGAGGAGGGGGTAAACAGCCCTAGTGAGATCAGGCAGTGTCTACATCTATTGGAGAACTCAAACCTGTTGGGTACTGTATATAATAAGGCTCATCAGGTGGAACAGTTACCATATTAAGATGTACGAAGATCACTTTGGATTGACAGAGAGACCGTTCTCACTTACACCTGACCCATCTTTTCTCTACCTGGGGGAGATTCACCGCAGGGCGCTGGCTATGCTCAACTATGGGGTGAGTAGCGAAGTAGGGATTACGGTAATCAGTGGTGAGGTTGGTTCAGGTAAGACAACACTAATCAGGCATGTGCTAGATCATATTGGTGATGATGTCACAGTAGGTCTTATCTCCAATACTCATAGCTCATTTGGAGAGCTGTTGGAGTGGGTTTTGATGGCGTTTGATCTTGATTACCGGGATAAAAGTAAGACTGAGCTATATCATCTATTTAGTGATTTTCTGATTGAACAGTATGCTCAAAACAGGCGTACTGTACTGATTATCGATGAGGCGCAAAATTTTGATGTAAAAACTTTAGAAGAGCTGCGGATGCTCTCCAATATAAATAGTGGTAAGCATATGGTGTTGCAGCTGATTCTGGTAGGGCAGCCGGAGTTGTTGGAGACAATGCGGCTGCCAGAGATGCGACAATTGGCGCAACGAGTATCAGTAGATTACCACATAAAAAGTTTGAAACTAGATGAGACCACGGCCTATATCCATTCTCGATTGGATCACGTTGGTGGGAGCCCAGATCTGTTCTCACTGACTACCTGCGCTATTGTTCACTATTATGGTCGTGGTATTCCGCGTTTGATAAATACTCTATGTGATTTTGCTCTGGTTTATGCCTTTGCAGAGGGTAGGCAGGAGGTTGACGCGAAGTTGATAATGGATGTAATTAGAGACAAGCAGCATGGGGGGATATTTCCTATGCGGATTGATGAGGATGCAGAGGCTACCAAGATTAGGCAGAAATTGAGTAGTAAGGGTATCCATATAGGCCCAAAGAAATTGTAGAGTACTATGTTCAGGAATATCTGATTCATGTTGTTTAGCCCCTCCCCCACAAGTGGGAGATGAGTCAATCAGATTTTCCTTGTTAGTATATTGGAACAAACTAATTAGTTTAGAGAGATTTTAAAATGGAGAAAAAAGGAGTCCTGGTTACTGGTGGTGCCGGCTATATCGGTAGTCATACCTTGCGTCAATTGGGTGAGGCGGGAGAGCGGATAGTTACCCTGGATAATCTTGTCACAGGGTTTAAAGAGGCAGTTTTATATGGTGATTTGGTAGAGGGTAGTGTAGGCGATCAAGAGTTAGTGAACAGAGTTTTGAAAGATTATGATGTAGATACAGTCTTCCATTTTGCCGCACATACCATTGTCCCTGAGTCGGTCTCTGATCCACTAAAATACTACGGCAACAACACCTGTAATACCCGCAAACTATTGGAGTGTTGTGACCTTGCCGGGGTGAAAAACATCATCTTCTCATCTACTGCTGCCGTTTATGGTATGCCGCAAGATGGCACCGCTTGGGAGGATTCACCAACCAGCCCAATCAATCCATACGGCACATCCAAACTTATGAGTGAGTGGATGTTGCGTGATCTGTCACAGGTAAGCGGCATGAATTATGTAGCTCTACGCTATTTCAATGTGGCAGGATCAGACCCAGAAGGTCGTATCGGTCAATCCACTCCAAATGCCACCCTGCTGACCAAAGTGGCTTGTGAAGCGGCCGTTGGTAAGCGGGATAGTGTTGCCATTTTCGGTACCGATTACCCCACACCTGACGGTACAGGTGTGCGTGACTATATCCATGTAGAAGACCTAGCCTCAGCGCACCTAAAGGGGTTGGACTACCTGCGGGCTGGCGGTGCTTCAACTACACTGAATTGCGGCTATGGCCACGGCTATAGCGTGCGTGAGCTGCTGGCTATGGTTGAACAGGTGCATGGTGCGCCATTGAATATAAGAGAAGAGCCACGGCGGGCAGGTGACCCACCTACCCTGATTGCAGGGGCAGAGCAGATAGGCGAAGTGTTGGGATGGGAGCCACAGTTTGATGACCTGGAAGCCATCGTCCGAACATCTTTAGAGTGGGAGAAGAGGTTGTACAAAGCTGGGG
>CBFDBF010000007.1:0-16710 GCA_965602975.1 uncultured Gammaproteobacteria bacterium
AGCAGCCGTTTGCCCGCTCGTACCGCTGCCAGTGCCGGTAGCAGTCCAGCAGCCCCAACGATAGCCGCCATCACATACTCTGCCTCTGGTAACCGAGCAACCTCCTCCAGACCAGGTTCACCTACCAACACCTCGGTAGCTGGCGACCCTGTGGTTAATCTCGTCCGCAACTCTACCGCCTGGCTCTCATTTGCCACCACCGCATAGCTGGGTCTAAATTCCAGGCACTGCTTGCAGAGATCATCTACACGCCGATTGTTACTAAGTGCCACTACATCAAACCGCTCTGGATGTTGTCTTAACACATCTAGAGTACTCACCCCAATGGATCCGGTTGAGCCAAGTATAGTGACGCCAATCACCTCTGCATCTCCAACAGAGTCAATCCGAGCAGAAACAGCGGGGCTGCCGCAGTCACGCTATCGATACGGTCGAGTATCCCACCATGTCCCGGTAATATAGTACCGCTATCTTTGATCCCGGCCCGACGCTTAAACAGGCTCTCAAACAGATCTCCAACCACAGACAGTAATACTGTCACCAAGCAGAGCAGAAGCAGCCAGTGAAACTGCGTCCACGCGACCAACAACCAAGCTAACATAAACGCAGATAGCACCGCACCAGCCATCGCTCCATACAGCCCCTCCCTGGTCTTACCTGGGCTGACAACTGGAGCCAACTTGGTCTTGCCCCAGCGGTGACCGAAAAAATAGGCTCCACTATCTGCCACCCAGATCAATACCAACAGAAACAGCACCAATATTGGACCCCTCTCCCCACCGCTGTGGATAGAGTGAATCGCCGCCCATGCCGGAACCAGCACAAAAAAACCGGCCGCGGCAGAGAACAGGTTGAATTGTTGCGGACTGCTCTCTATCTGCCGAATCCTGACAAGCGCAATAGTCACCAGTAACCACCACGCCACAGCGGCCACAAAAAACCAGATAATATAGTCTGGATAGAAGAGCATCTCGAGCATTAACCAGAGGATGGATGCCAGCAAAAGCAGGTAGATTATCCGCCCCGACATGGTGGAAATACCGGCCAATTGTGTCCACTCCCAACCGCCAATCAAGACGATCACAGCAAACAGTATCGAGAGGTATGTCGTAGGCAAGAAGAGAACTGCTCCCACCACTATCGGCATCAGTACCAGTGCTGTGGATATGCGCTTTAACAGAGTACTCTTCGCCATACTTGCATCTACTCTTTGGTCTGCTCGCCAGTACGCCCGAAACGACGATGCCGCTTGCTGAACGACTCCAGCGCATCACAAAACGCATCTGCTTGGAAATCTGGCCAGAGGAGATCACTAAAATATAGCTCTGTATAGGCCGACTGCCACAAAAGAAAATTGCTTAACCGCTGCTCCCCCCCAGTGCGAATAAACAGATCTGGTGGTGGCAAGTCAGGAAAACTAAGTTCAGCAGCCAGGGTAGATTCGCTGATATCTTCTGGAGTAAACCTTCCCGCCTGCACCTGCTCTGCAATCCGACGAGCAGCTTGGGTAATATCCCAACGACCACCATAGTTGGCTGCAACCTGTAGCACCAAACCGTCGCTATCGGCGGTCTCCTGCTCTGCTTGGATAATGGCTTGCTGTAACTTATCCGAGAAAGCGCTGGTATCGCCAATAATACGGAGTCGTACACCGTTCTTTTTAAGCCGTCTGGTCTCACGCCGCAACAGCAGCATAAACAGCCCCATCAGCAGATTCACCTCTCTCTCTGGCCGCCTCCAGTTTTCACTGCTGAAGGCGAATAGTGTGAGAACCTCTATCTTGCGCCGTACCGACTCCTCAACTATAGATCTTACCGACTTGACCCCAGCCTTATGGCCTGCATAGCGAGGCATTCCACGCGCCCGCGCCCAGCGCCCATTCCCATCCATGATAATCGCAACATGCCGGGGGTTATCACCTACCTGCAGTACAGTAGAGATATCGGTCTCCTTGGTAACCACAGACAGACTAAACTTCCATCAAGTCTGCTTCTTTCTTCTCCAGCAGCTCATCTATCTCTTTGACATGCTGATCAGTAAGCTTTTGAATGATCTCCTCACCACGCCTCTCATCATCCTCAGAGATCAATTTGTCCTTCACCAAATCCTTCAGATGGTGGTTAGCATCCCGCCGAATATTACGAATTGCTACCCGTCCCTGCTCCGCCTCTTGACGCACTATACGCACCATCTCCTTGCGCCGCTCCTCAGTCAGTGGTGGCAGCGGGATTCGGATAACATTGCCAGCGCTATTTGGATTCAGACCTAGATCTGCATTCATGATGGCCTTCTCCACCGGCGCCACCATACCCTGCTCCCACGGAGTTACCGTCAAAGTGCGCGCATCCTCCACATTTACATTGGCCACCTGACTCAACGGCACATCCGAACCATAATATGGAACCATAAGGTGGTCTAGCAGGCTTGGGTGGGCTCGTCCGGTACGCAGTTTAGCCAGCTCATGGTTGAGCGAATCCACACTCTTCCCCATACGTTCAGCGGCATCTCTCTTAATATCATCAATCATTACTCTTAGTCTCCTACTAATGAACCGATATCCTCACCCTGCATTAGACGCAACAGAGCGCCTTGGTTGTTGATATTCATAACCCGCAGTGGCATGGAGTGGTCTCTACACAGTACGATGGCTGTAGTATCCATCACTTTGAGATCTTCTGCCAGAATCTGTTTGTAAGTAAGACGCGGATAGAACTCCGCCTCAGGAAATTGCACTGGATCAGCCGCATAGATACCATCAACTTTGGTCGCCTTGATCAGCAGCTGGGCACCTATCTCGATTGCCCGCAGACTAGCAGCAGAGTCGGTGGTAAAGAATGGGTTTCCGGTGCCGGCAGCTAGCAGCACAACCCGCCCTTCTGCTAGCGCGGCTATCGCCTTGCGTTGTAGATATAGCGCACAGACCTGATCCATCTTCAGAGCCGACATAACCTCCGCATCAACCCCAATCTTCTGCAATGCATCCTGCATCGCCAGAGAGTTCATCACTGTAGCCAACATCCCTATATGGTCCCCAGTCACCCGGTCGATACCACTCTTAGCCAGCCCGGCACCACGAAAGATGTTACCACCTCCGATCACCACCGCCACTTCAACTCCTGCCTCCACCAATTCAGCTATATCTGCTGCTGTGCGGGCGATTACATCAGGATCAATACCATACGACCCCTGCCCCATAAGAGCTTCGCCGCTGAGCTTGAGAAGAATACGTCGGCAGATTATATTAGACGTCACTGCAACCCCTCTGTCTATTCAACCCTCTAAGCACTCCCACTGGCCTGCGCCATAACCTCTTCGGCAAAGTTCTCCTGCCTCTTCTCGATCCCTTCACCCACTTCAAAACGCTGAAAACTTATAACCTTGGCACCAGCATCTGATAGCAGCTTAGACACACTCATATCTGGATCCTTAACAAAAGCTTGACCCTCAAGGGTGATCTCTGCAAGATATTTGCGCATCTGTCCATCTATAATCTTGTCGATAATATTTTCCGGCTTACCACTCTCTAGAGCCTGCGCCTTAAAGATCTCGCGCTCCTTATTCAGCAGCTCAGTAGAGACATCTTCCGCAGATACACACACCGGGTTACTCGCAGCAATGTGCATAGCAAGATCTCTACCTAAATCCTCGTCACCACCTTCCAGCTCTACAACCACACCAATACGCACACCGTGACGGTAGCTAACAAGCTGCCCACCATCTGTACTAAAACGGGCAAAACGGCGCACATTCATGTTCTCACCGATCTTGGAGATCAGGGCTTCACGCGCAGTATCTATGGTGGTCTCTTCCCCCTCATGTAGAGCTTCGCCCATCAACTCTAGCACATCATTCACACTTGAATTAAGCGTACGCTCACCGACCGCATTCACAAATGAGATGAAATTTTCATCCTTGGCCACAAAGTCGGTCTCACAATTGACCTCAACCATTGCAGCTTCCTTTTTATCCTCACTAAAGGTGATTGCAATAATCCCTTCGGCAGCAATTCGTCCCGCCTTTTTTGCCGCCTTAGCCTGACCAGATTTACGCATCAGCTCAATTGCAGCATTAACATCACCATCGGTCTCGACCAGCGCTTTTTTACACTCCATCATGCCGGAGCCAGTACGCTCACGCAGCTCTTTTACCAGAGAAGCTGTAATTGCCATGGTATCTATTTCCTCTATGATTAAACTGTTAACTCTAAATCTCTGGCCTGAAACCGTTCCAGGCCAGCATATACAGCTAGTTACTCTTCACTCTTCGCTGCCACCTTTTTCTTGGCAACTTTTTTCTTTACAACCCTCTTCTTGGCAACTTTCTTCTTGGTGACCTTCTTCTCCTCTTTCACCTCATCGACCTTGGCTTCAACCTCCTCTTCAGCCGCAGTCTGCTCTTCGCCCTGCTCGGAGGAGTCAGCCTCTACCACCTTTTTTTCCTTCCGTTTTGATTTGAGTTTAGCCTTCTCTTCAGCTGCGCTCTCTGCACCTAAGTGGGCAGCACTAGCACGCCCCTCAAGCACTGCAGCAGAGACACCCTGAACGTAAAGCTGAATAGCCCTGATGGCATCATCATTACCCGGGATTATATAGTCGATATCATCGGGATCATTATTGGTATCAACCACCCCGACGACTGGAATACCAAGCTTCCCAGCTTCGGCAATGGCGATGCTCTCATGTCCAGTATCAACTACAAATAGTACATCCGGCAGTCCATTCATGTTTTTAATGCCACCGAGACTACGCTCCAGCTTAGCCTTCTCACGACTCAAACCAAGAGCCTCTTTCTTATTAAAGCGATGCTCGATACTGCCATCCTCAAACATATCCTCCAGCTCTTTAAGACGTTTTACTGATTTCTTAATGGTCTTGAAGTTGGTCAACATGCCACCGAGCCAGCGGTGATTGACGTAGGGCATACCACAACGCTCCGCCTCCTCCCTGATGGTCTCTTGGGCCGCACGTTTAGTTCCGACAAACAGAATCTTGCCGCCATTGGCACTGAGGGTGCCAAGAAAGTTCAAAGCCTCTTTGAATAGTGGCAGCGTCTTATCCAGATTGACGATATGAATCTTGTTCCGCTGTCCGAAGATATAAGAACCCATTTTAGGGCTCCAGTAACGGGTCTGATGCCCGAAATGCACGCCCGCCTCAAGCATTTGGCGCATAGTTACTGCACTCATGATAGTACTCCACATTGTTGGGTTAATCCTCCATACACCCCGACCGATGACCTAGAAACCTAAGCACCCCACCCGTCGTGACGATGTATGTGTGTATTTTTCCTGCCCTACAGCCTCTCTCAAACATACACAGCAAGACGCATTTGCAGAATCAGGGCGCGTTTTATACCATACATGGTTCGCCATAACAATTATTCCACCCCCCAAAGCGGCTCGGAGAAGGCAAAAGCATGAGCATCATCATAAAAACTCCGGAAGAGATCGCAAAAATGCGCGTCACTGGAAAGATAGCTGCATCAGTTCTGGAGATGATAGCGCCACATGTACAAGCTGGTGTGACTACCGCCGAACTAGACAGGATCTGCCATGACTACATTGTCGACCAGCATGGAGCGATTCCAGCCCCTCTCAACTATCGTGGCTTCCCAAAATCTATCTGCACCTCGGTCAACCACCAAGTATGCCATGGCATTCCATGCGATAAGCGCTTGAAAAACAAAGACATAATCAACATAGACATCACCGTAATAAAGGATGGGTTCCACGGAGACACCAGCAAGATGTTCTTTGTCGGTGAGCCATCAGTCCTGGCCAAGCGCCTGAGCAAAATCACCCAAGAGGCGCTCTGGATCGGCATTAAGCAGGTCAAACCAGGGGCTCACATGGGCGATATAGGCCACGCCATTCAGCGCCATGTGGAGTCCCACAACTACTCGGTAGTACGTGAGTACTGTGGCCACGGCATAGGACGAGGGTTTCACGAAGATCCACAGATACTCCACTACGGCACTATAAAACAGGGAGTTGAGATGCAACCCGGCTTCTGTTTTACCATTGAGCCGATGGTCAATGCCGGCAAACGCAACGTTAAGCTGCTCCCAGATGACTGGACAGTAGTCACCAAAGATCGCTCTCTATCTGCCCAGTGGGAACACACCATCCTGGTGACCACAGATGGATATGAGGTTCTCACTCTGCGTCAGGAGGAGTTAGTTGGGATCGATACCTGATGTCATAGAGCTGAAGCAGGCCATAGCAGCTGGCGAGGAACCGGTTCAACTATTCCGTAAAACCCTCTCTCAAGGCGCCGACGCCATCCTGGATGGCTTCAAGGATGGCGTACATGTCACCACTCTGGTCTCTCTACGCAGTAAACTGGTGGACACCATACTGATGTCCACCTGGAGCACCCATATCCAAGAGAATAACTCCGCCGCCCTGATCGCTGTAGGCGGATATGGCCGTGGCGAACTACACCCCTCCTCTGATATCGACCTTATGATCCTACTGCAAGAGAGCACTAACAAGGAGATAAAGGATGGTATCGAGCAGTTCCTCACCTTTCTCTGGGATATAGGGTTAGAAGTTGGCCACAGCGTCCGCACCATCAAAGAGTGTGTAGCCCAAGCGGAGCAGGATATCACCATCGTTACCAATCTAATGGAGTCACGTCTACTTACCGGTTCCAGAGAGCTGTTCCAAGAGATGCGAAAGATGACTGGCCCCGACAAAATCTGGCCAAGTGATCGATTTTTAGCAGGCAAATGGGAGGAGCAGATAGAGCGCTATGCCAAATATGACGATACCGCCTACAATCTAGAACCAAACCTCAAAGAGGGCCCAGGTGGACTCCGCGATATCCACACCATAGGCTGGGTCGCAAAACGCTATTTTGGTTGTGAGACAATGCACGGCTTAGTCGGCCACAACTTCCTGACAGAGGCCGAATATGACGCCCTGATGCAGGGTCGCTCTCTACTCTGGCAGATAAGGTTTGCCCTGCACTCCATGACTGGGAGGCATGAAGAGAGACTACTGTTTGACCATCAACACGCACTGGCAGAACAGTTCGGATTTATCGATCGTGAACACAACCTGGCAGTAGAGCAGTTTATGCAGCAATACTACCGCACGGTTATCCGTACACGACGGCTGAATGAGCGGCTATTGCAACTATTTAAAGAGTCTCTTCTGCGCCAATATCGACCAGAAAAGATCACCCCAATCAACCAGCGCTTCCAAAACTGTGACGGCTTCATTGAGATAACCGATGTCAATGTCTTTCGCCATAATCCATCTGCATTACTAGAGATTTTCTTGCTCTTGCAACAGCATCAAGAACTCAAAGGGGTACGTGCCAGCACGGTGCGTATGATCCGTGCCAACCGCCACCGTATCAATGATGAGTTCCGTGCCGACCCAGAGACTCGCAGCCTCTTTATGCAGATCATGCGTCAACCCCAAGGGATCACACATGAACTAAGACGGATGAATCGTTACGGCATATTAGCGGCCTATCTGCCGCTGTTTGCCAAGATCGTAGGGCGAATGCAGTATGACCTGTTTCACGTATATACCGTCGATGCCCACACCCTTTTTGTGGTACGCAACCTACGTCGGTTTTCCATTCTGGCATATAACCATGAGTCTCCACTATGCAGTGAGATCATGGAGCGTCTACCTAAACCTGAACTACTATATATAGCTGGACTGTTCCACGACATTGCCAAGGGACGAGGTGGAGATCACTCCATACTGGGGGCACAAGATGCCCTGGAGTTCTGCCAACAACACGGTCTAAGCAGTGAAGATAGCGCTCTAGTAGCATGGCTGGTAAAGAATCACCTGGTCATGTCCATGACGGCACAACGCAAAGATATCAGTGACCCTGAAATCGTACATCAGTTTGCCCAAGAGATGGGCAACCTACCCCAGCTAGAGTGTTTATATCTGCTAACCGTTGCCGATATCCGTGCAACCGATCCAAAAAAATGGAACTCTTGGAAAGACACGCTACTACGTGACCTCTATCAGGCCACCAAACGCGCCCTACTCCGTGGCCTGCAATATCCACAAGATGCCGATGATCTTATCCAAGAGAAACAGTCAAAGGCTCACCGTCTACTAGAAGAGAGAGGGATCAACTATATTGCCATACAGAACCAATGGATGCTATTAAGTGCCGGCTACTTCTTGCACTCCTCAACAGAGGAGATTGCATGGCATACCGAGACGGTTTTACAGACAGATCCAGATCATATCCCCAAGGTTACCATCCGCCACAAGAGTGAACGTGGCTGTTCGGAGATATTTATCTATGGCTACGACAAAGACGGACTATTTGCCCTCACCACCGCCCTGCTCGATAGTTTGGGGCTAAATATTGTAGATGCCAGAATCGAGACGGCAGATGATGGTACTACCCGTGATGGCTACTCGGTACTAGAGGAGCGTGGTGAAATCATCACCTCTGAAGAGCGCATCAATGAGATTATCTCCCGAATAGAAAATGGGCTAAGCAATCCCGGGGGAGTAAACCTTGATCTACAGCGCCGCACACCGCGCCGGCTGAAATACTTCTCCGTACCAACTGAGATCAGTTTCAGCCCGGAGTCATCCAACAGGCGCACCATCATGAAACTGACAACACGAGATAGACCTGGGTTGTTAGCACAGGTAGGACAGGTATTTGCCGATTGCAAAATATCGCTACACAATGCGAAAATATCCACCGTTGGTGCCAAAGCTACGGACACATTCTTTCTCACCGACTATAATGGTCAACCGCTGACTGATCACTCCATACGAGAATGTCTACGCCAAGGGATAACCCAAAGGCTGGCAGAAATTCAGCCAACCGACACCTAAAACAGAAGAGTAAAAGAGAGTAATTGCATGATAAAAATCAACGAAAACTACCTAAAACTACAGGCCTCTTATCTATTCTCAGATATCGCCAAACGGATATCTGACCATCAAGCAACAAATCCTGCCAGAGAGGTGATTAAACTGGGGATTGGCGATGTCACCCGTGCCCTGCCAGATGCCTGCATCCAAGCCTTCCACCGCGCAGTAGATGAGATGGCTAGAGATGATAGCTTCCGCGGTTATGGGCCAGAACAGGGCTATGACTTTCTGCGTGAAATCATTGCCCGAGAGGACTTTCAGCTACGCGGAGCCAAAATCGATAGCAGTGAGATCTTCGTCAGTGATGGTGCCAAATGTGACACCAGCAACATCCAGGAGATCTTCTCCACCGACATCCAGGTCGCCATCCCTGATCCGGTCTACCCGGTATATATGGACACCAATGTCATGGCTGGGCGTAGCGGCTCTTGGGCAGATGGCCGCTACCAGGGAATTGTCTATCTCGATGGCAACCGTGAAAACGGATTTGTACCAGAGATCCCCAAGCAGCAGGTTGATCTAATCTACCTCTGCTTTCCTAACAACCCGACCGGCTCCACTATCACCAAGGAGCAGCTAAAAAAATGGGTCGATTTTGCCCGCAGCAGCAAGGCGATAATCCTCTATGATGCCGCCTATGAGGCGTTTATCCAGGATGACTCTCTGCCCCGCTCCATCTATGAGATAGAGGGTGCACGTGAGGTGGCAATCGAATTCCGCAGCTTCTCCAAGACTGCAGGCTTCACCGGCACCCGCTGTGCCTATACTGTAGTACCTAAAGAGTGCATGGCTTACACTAGCAGCGGTGAGAAGACTCCAGTATATGACCTCTGGAACCGCCGCCACACCACCAAATTTAACAGCGTATCCTATCCGATACAGCGTGCCGCAGAGGCGGTCTATAGCCCTGAGGGTAAGGCTCAGGTAAAGGAGCTAATAAGCTACTATCTAAACAATGCCAAACATATACGCACCCACATGACCGATCTGGGTTATGAGTGTATCGGTGGCGACAACTCACCCTATATCTGGATTGATGGCAAAATGGACTCCTGGGAGTTCTTTGACCTACTGCTGAACAAGGCAGATGTAGTCTGCACCCCAGGTGCAGGTTTTGGCACATGCGGCCAAGGTTATATACGTATCAGCGCCTTCAACAGTCTAGAAAATGTTACTACAGCGATGGAACGGATCAGCCAAGCGCTCAAATAGAGGATATCTTCCAATGCCAATGTCCCCAGAATTTCAGCAGCGACTAACTCCAGTAATGGAGGAGGTTGCCGCCCACTTCGGCACCCCGTTCCATATCTATGATGAGACCGGTATCCGTGCCACCGGCGAGGCTCTAAAAAGCGCCTTCGCCTCTATAGATGGCTTCCGTGAATACTTTGCGGTAAAAGCTCTACCCAACCCGGCTATATTGCAGATCATGCACTCTATGGGCTTCGGTTTTGACTGTAGCTCCATCCCTGAACTATATCTGAGCCGGAATGCTGGTGGTCATGGTGAGGAGATCATGTTCACCTCCAACAACACCAGCGACGAGGACTTCAACGCAGCTGCGACAGATGGTGGTTCTATCTTAAATCTGGACGATATCTCCCTCATCTCTAAAGTCCCCAAGATGCCAGAGATGGTCTGCTTTCGTTACAATCCAGGGGATCGCCGCACAGGCAACAGCATCATCGGCAATCCACTAGAGGCCAAATATGGACTCTCCCATGAACAGCTTCTAGATGCATATCGCATGGTTCAAGAGAGAGGGGCCAAACGTTTCGGCCTGCACACCATGCTCGCCTCCAATGAGTTGAACTACAGCTATATGGTAGAGACTGCCAACATGCTGTTACAGACGGTAGAGTGGATCTCATCAGAGCTGGATATCCGCTTTGAGTTTATAAACATAGGTGGTGGCCTCGGCATCCCCTACAAACCGGAAGACAACCCCCTTGACCTCAGCAGCATGGCAAGTGAGATCACCGCCATATTTGCTGACTTCAAACAGAGCAACGGCTACGCACCTAAAATGTACATGGAGAGTGGCCGCTATATCACTGGCCCGCATGGTGTACTGGTAACCAGAGCGATCAACCGCAAAGAGATCTACCACACCTATGTCGGAGTTGACTCCTGTATGTCAGCACTGATGCGTCCCGGTATCTACGGCTCCTACCACCACATAGATGTACTGGGGAAATCTGGTAACAATGAGGTGGTCGATGTGGTCGGCTCACTCTGTGAAAACAACGATAAATTTGCCATCCAGCGCAACCTACCACCAATCGAAGATGGCGACCTCCTCTACATCCATGACACCGGTGCCCACGGCTCAGCTATGGGATTTAACTACAACGGCAAACTGCGCCCACAAGAGCTGCTGCTGCGTAGCGATGGCACAATAGAGCTGATCCGCCGAGAAGAGACCATTGAGGACTACTTCGCTACCCTTAACTTTGCTGCTGACAACTACCGACCATGATTGCGAATCCATAGACGGCACAACTGCGTATCATCGATACCCCCCCGTTCTGGTGGAATATTTTAAGGAGCCACTCCATGTATCGCAGTTATATCACCAGCATAGCGCTACTATTCGCGGCTGCCGTAGCAGCCGCGCCTACACTCTATCCATACAACCCATATAGTGGCTCAGACAAAAGCATCTATCTGGCAGATAATGGCCTTACCAAATTCTCTACAGAAAATCGGCAAAAGCTGTGGCACACGTTAAGCAACATCCAGATAGATGAGCCGCTAGCGGTTGGTGAACGTGTTCTAGTTGGCTCCTCGCGTGGAGTCTACGCCCTTGCAGCCGCAGATGGAGAGGTACTATGGCATATTCCAGCAGATGAGGTGCTATTTTCACCCAGCATAGATGCAGGAGTGGCATATATCGGGGGGCAGGATGGTAAGCTACGTGCGGTTACTGTCGAGAGCGGTACAGAGCTATGGAGCATCCCTCTTGCAGGTGACTGGGTCTACTCCCCAGCTATCATCGGCAACACCCTTGTAACTGGAGGTCAGAGTGCCATTGTCTGGGGGATTAACCGAAAAAATGGGGCGACAGTGTGGCAACATACACTACCGCAAGAGCTGGTGTTCAGCCCGGTAGATGCCGGCAATGGTACCGCCATCGTCACCAGCTTTGACGGCGTAGTAACCGCACTGGATGTTATAACTGGAGAGGCAACATGGAGTCAGCAACTACCAGTAGCCAGCCTCAACCCTACTGTCTCTACCGGCAGAGTCCATCTGCCTGGATTGGATGGAGTTATCCGCACCCTCTCACTCAATACCGGCTCTATCTTATGGCAGCGGGCGCTGGGTACACCACTCTCTGGCAGGCCCTTAGTACACGCTGGCCGACTGATCACTATCAGTAACAGCGGCATACTCCTACTGCTAGACCTGGCTACAGGAGAGGTGATTAAAAAACAGCAACTAGATGGCGAACCTATAGGTGGCGCCACCATACAGGGGCAGCAGGCCACGATCATATTGCGGACTCACCGCTCTGGGATTCAGGTTCTATCTATTCAAAATTGAATCCAAAGCGGCATCATAGGCGTATAGTGGGGTGAAAAGTTTAAATAACCCTAAAGGAGATATAGATGAACAAAAAAATTCTGGGCGTTACTGCACTGGCCACTATACTGGCTGCTGGATCTGCCGCTGCGGCACCATTTGGTGGTGCAGATGATGTCGCCTTCGCCGGCAAACTATGGCAAGCGATGAGCGCAGATAGCCTGGTGGGTGCAGATGCCATTATGTCGACACCATATACCGGCACCCATCCACATGGCGCTATTTTAGACTCTATAGATGCCAAAACCACGGTAGATGGTGAGAAAAACATCGTAATTATCAAACGTAACTATGGCGGCAAGGGTGTTAGCAAGGCCAATGTAGCCAATGATCCCGGCAAGTACCTAAAAGCTGTAACGGTCATGTTTAAACGGCCTGGATATGATGCCGATAACAAGGATTGGTTCTGGGTAAAATACGCCCCAGATGGTAGCGTGCTGAAAAACCCCAAAAAGATGTCACTAGCAGGAAGAGTAGCCAAAGGGATGCCAGCTGGCTGTATAGCCTGCCACACCTCAGCTCCTGGTGGGGACATGGTCTTTAACCACGACCGCTACGCCAAATAGATCCGACTTCTAGCTGTTGTGGTATAATGTAAGGGTGGGGGTTGTTCCCCGCCTTTTGGTGCGCGTGTAACAAGGATTTTGTGAATACAATTGCCAACATAATCCACCCATCGACCTCTCAACGGTCAACTCGGGCTCTAGCCCCGGTGCAGGAGAGTGGCCATCTAAAAGATCAGCGGCCACAACAACCCGCGCCCTCACTGCCCGTGGTGGTTGCTGAAAGCATGCGGGATCGCCTCCAAGTGAGAGCGGTAATACTCAGTAGGGAAGCCAACCCTTCCGGTCTATCCCCTCGCGGTAGAGAGGCGGTGGTCGCCTACAGATCCCTCGACTCTGAAGAGGAGCGAGAGAAGATAAGCGATCTATTGGGAGTCAATGAGTACGCCTGACAGCACTGACTAAGCAGCAACTCCAACACCCAAAAACAGCACCCTATCCAGCTGGCCAGGCCATCTGGCGGCCTCCTAGCAGATGCAGATGGATATGAAACACCGTCTGCCCACCATCTTGGTTGCAATTCATTACGGTACGGTAACCGGGCTCAGCTAATCCCTCATCTGCCGCTACCTGCTTGGCTGCTAGATGCATCTTACCCAACAATTCAGCATCATCTGGCTCCAGATCATTGAGGGTGCTGATATGGCGTTTTGGTATCACCAAAACGTGGGTCGGCGCCTGTGGTGCTGTATCTCTGAATGCCAGCAGATCATCTGTCTCTAGCACCACCTCCGGTTTGATCTCACCATTCACCATTTTACAAAAAATGCAGTCTGACATCACCATCTCCTCAAGCAAACGCTACCAATAACCTTCCACAAAACACCCAGACCTTAACCAAGATAACGGAAGTAGACTTATCAAATCTCATGCCGCCCAGAAAAAGCGTGCGACAGAGTGCCACCATCCACATACTCCAGCTCACCACCCAGCGGCACCCCGTGGGCAATTCTGGTGGTCTGAACCCCACGGACGTGGCTCAGCTCACTTATATAGTGTGCAGTAGCCTCACCCTCCACCGTGGTATTGGTGGCCAGAATCAACTCTTTGACCACACCCTCATCTAACCGCTGTGCCAGCATATCCATGCCGATCTCTTTAGGGCCGATACCATCTAGCGGTGAGAGACGCCCACCGAGTACAAAATAGCGCCCACGGTACTGAGTAGCCTGCTCTATCGCCATCATCTCTGCCGGGGTCTCCACTACACACAGCGCACTCTCATCCCGACTAGAGCTGTTGCAGATACGGCATATAGACTCTTCACTCAGAGTGCGACAGGAGTCGCAATGGCCAATCTCACCCATCGCCTGCTCCATCACTGCTGCCAGATTTCTGGCCCCATCCCGATTCCTCTCCAGGAGATAAAATGCCATACGCTGGGATGACTTTGGGCCAACCCCAGGCAGACAGCGGAGCGCCTCCATCAGCTGCTCTAAAAGTGGACGTTCGCCCATAGATTTAGAATGGCAGCTTGAAGCCTGGAGGTAGTCCCAGACCACTAGTTACCCCTGACATACTATCTTTCATCTTACTGGCGATTTTGCTGACCGCAGCATTCATCGCTGCCACCACCAGATACTCCAGCATATCCCGATCATCTCCCAACAGGCTATCATCGATACTGATACTGCGCACTTCGTGCTTGCCGTTCATTACTACCTTTACCAGACCACCACCAGACTCGCCGGTAATCTCCTCTTGGGCGAGCTGCTCTTGAGCCTTCTGTAGGTCAGCCTGCATCTTCTGTGCCTGCTGCATTATATTGCCTAATCCACCTTTCATAGGTTGCTCCTGAATCTAGTTATTTTAATCGCCTACCGGTTTAATCGAACCGGGTACCGTGCTGGCCCCGAACTTCTCTCCAATAGCCTGTACCATAGGATCTGAGGCGATGGTCGCCTCAGCACCCTGTTGTCTGTTAGAGCGTGTCAACGCGTCCTCTGCCGCCGGCGTCTGCAACCCCTGTTCGCCAATCTGAATATCCAGTTTCACACTACAATTAAGATACCCCTCCAGAGCCTTCTGCAGCCGCTGTTGTGTACTCTCTACTTTCAACTGCTGATGCTCAGGATCGAGATGTAGGCGTACTCTCTTACCATCCCAACTCTCATAGCGACAGTTATGAGCCAACTGCTGAGCGATACCGCCCAGACCAAGCTGTGCCACTACGCCGTACCAATCACTGATCTCTACCACGGCCTTTTGCTCTGACTGTGGCTTAGAAACAGTCACCTCTGCTGCACTACTCTCTATACTCTCAGCTCTCTTTTGTACCTCACGCGGTGCTGCCTTGGCTGGTCGCTCTATCCTGCCACCTACACCCGCTCTATCCGGCCTGAAAGCCAACATCCGAAGCAGTACCATCTCAAAGCCACTACGCATATCTGGAGCCTGCGGCAAATCCCGCTGCCCTATCAAACCAATCTGATAGTAGAGCTGTACATCCTCTGGCAGCATTGTCTCGGCCAGACGAATGACCTCATCTTGATCACCAGAACTCTCATCCATCACGTCAGGTACAACCTGCTGCAAAGCGATACGGTGTAGTAATGACAGTAGCTCCTGCAACACCCTAGCAAAATCAGGCACCCGTTCGGCCATATTGGCAACCCCGGCCATCACCTGCTGAGCATCCTGCTCAGCCAACGCCTGCAATAGCTTATGTACTTGGTCTTTGGCGACAGTGCCGAGCATCGTTCGAACATCCGCCTCATTCACCTCACCCCCGCCAAAGGCTATGGCTTGATCCATCAGACTGAGTCCATCTCGCATACTCCCGTCTGCCGCTCTAGCTAGATGTGTCAGAGCCGGCTGCTCAAAGCTAATATCCTCTTCCTGCAATACTTCATGCAGGCGATCCTGAATCTCATCTAGCAATAAGCGCTTCAGATTAAACTGGAGACAACGGGACAACACTGTAACCGGCACCTTCTGAGGATCGGTTGTAGCCAATAAGAATTTTACATGTGGCGGTGGCTCCTCCAACGTCTTCAGCAGAGCATTGAAGCTGCTGCTAGAGAACATGTGCACCTCATCGATCAGATAGACCTTATAGCGACCTCGTACCGGGGCGTAGGGGACATTTTCCAGCAGCTCCCTGGTCTGATCCACTTTGGTACGAGAGGCAGCATCCACCTCCAGCAGATCAACAAAACGCCCCTCATCCAGCTCCTTACAGGAGCTACATTGACCACATGGGGTGGAGCTGACACCCTGCTCACAATTCAGCGATTTGGCAAAAATCCGTGCCAGTGTGGTCTTCCCCACCCCACGGGTACCGGTAAACAGGTAGGCGTGATGCAGTCGATCGTTATCCAGAGCATTAGTGAGTGCCCGCACCACATGTTGCTGACCGACCATTTCACTGAACAGATGGGGACGCCACTTACGGGCTAAAACCTGATAAGACATATAATTTAAGTCTGAAAGTTGCCTCTATTAAGGCAGATTGTACCCCATCGGCTAGATTGGGTCATACAATATGGTTGGCGACCCACACCAGCCACACCCCGGCACCCGAGACCACTGCTGCGGCTGCTCCCTTCCAGGCCTGACCGAGTTCACAGCTTTTCGTTGCGAGGGGACCAATGCAGGCCACCAAAAAAGGTAGAAAACCGCCAAACAGGAGGTTTTCGATCAAATTAGACTACTATTTTATCACGCACAGACGATTATGGAACCTATCGT
>CBFDBF010000008.1:0-16496 GCA_965602975.1 uncultured Gammaproteobacteria bacterium
GAGCTGCCGATACTCCCGCATGAACAGCAGTCGATCCCGCTCAGTCAACCCCAGCTCCATGCTGGAGAAGTGGAGGGAGCCAATATCTTTTACCACCCAGCGCCGTGGAGTGGTAGTGCGGCACTGCGCCCGATGCAGATCGATCACATAAAGCTTTAAATCCTGCTCACTACCATCCCATGGCTGCTGGAGCAGAAAGTGGCAAATATACATATCTCGATGGTTGACTCCGTTAGTATGTAAAGTGCGTGCGATCTGTGCCACCCGTTTGATCAAGATCCGTTTCTGTTGTGGCTCTGGCGGCTGTTGCTGCCAGTTTTCACAATACTGCTCCAAGCTAATACAGTTCGCTAGCTCTTTAGTAATTACAAAGGATCTCTGCTGCGCAGGATTAATTCCAGAACTGCCATAAGCCATCAACTGCATAGTATCCACACCAATCTGCTCCAAGCGCCGAATTGCCTGCCACTCGTTACCAGCCCCTAGTACAGGCAAACGAAAACTACCAAGATCCTTCATGATCTCACGCCAACCTATCCCAGAGTGCTGTTTCAGAAAAAAACCACTCCCTTTTAACTCAAAACGCAGGGTACGACGATTAGCACCAGATGGATCCCTATAAACATCTCCAACAATAGCAAACAGTTCATCCATAACAGGTTGTCTACCACCCCAAGCAGCAAGAAATTCAGGAGAAAACCACATCATTTTGCTGCGACCTGCTGGATGATTATGTCTGCTGCTAATTCCGGCATACTATAGAGATCCTCTGTTACTCCATAGCTAATACCATTAGCCCTCCAGGCATCTCGCTCATCCGATTGCAACATCTCTGCCAAACTATGGTTGAGCTTAATTTGGTCAAAAGGTGACTGCACAACCACCCCTCCACCCGCCATATTCACATGATTTGCATAACCACAACTATCCGTAGTTAAAACTGGTAACCCCGCTACTAAAGCCTCCAATAATACTGTCCCAGTATTTTCATAATAAGCTGGATGTAGCAACAAGTCTCCTCCCTGTAAAAACCTGGGAATATCATCTCGTCCCGATATGATCCTAAATTTATCCTCCAAACCCAAACGTTTTGCCATCTTGATAAACATCTTAGGATTATCATCTCCCAATGCAATCATATGCACATTTTTCAACAAGCTGTTTGGTAGTGAACTAAGTGCTAATAGCGACCGATCTAAACCCTTAGTCTTAAAGCCAGAGCCGATCGCAAGTATCAATATGTCATCTTCCGTCAGATTAAACTCAGTCCGAAACTCCGCCCGCACCTCTATAGCATTTGGCGGGGCCATTCTGTCCCGCGCAACACCCGGAGGCAGCAAACTTATACGCTCACGAGCAGTGCCATAATGCTGTATAAAATTCGCCAATTGAGGTGTGGAAATCATCAATACATGAGTGTTTGCTTTAGAGCCGAACACCGCCTCTTCAAAATTCAAAAAATGGCGATAACGAGGAGTATAACGAGCCAGCCAAGAGTATGTAGATACCATCTTCTCCATAAAACATGGGTCTGCCGCATAGTATATATCTAACCCAGGCATTCGATTAAATCCAATCACACCATCCATGCCATCTTGCCGAATACGCGCCTCCAACTTTGCGTGGAATTTTTCATATTTAGCATGGTTGGTTATGCTCTTTATTGGCAGCAGATGCAGTTGAAATCCATCCGGCAGTTCACCTTCCCAACTAAGTGTATACACATGGATCTCATGACCACGTGATTGACACACAGTAGCTATGCGTCGCATATCACGCTGCAGACCACCAAACGGAAAATATTTAAATAAAACAAAAGCCAACTTCATCTGCCACCTCCACCCATCTGCAGCTGCAACTGCGCCCAGACCAGCTCTGGTGGCAGAGAGCTGAAACAGGCTGGCTGGATATCGCTCTGCTGAGTATAACTACACTCCCGCAACATACAGGGGGCACACTCAAACTCCACCTGCAGATTGCTCTGATGACTCCCGACCGCACCGGTTAACCCGGTCTTGGTCGGTCCATATAGAGTAACTGCGGGGGTAGAGAGCGCTGCTGCCAGGTGAGCCAGCCCGGAATCCACCCCAACCACCCCGGCCGCCCCACCTAGCTCATCTCGTAACTGCGACAACCCGAGCTGTGGTAACAGTTGGCCACAGCCAGCTGCTGCTATGATCCGCTCCGCCCGCCGCCGCTCCTCATCTGAGCCCCAAGGAAGGTGGATACCATATCCTGCTGCATCTGCCATCTGAGCCAACTCTACCCAGTAGTATTCCGGCCAGAGCTTGCTGGCCCAAGTGGTACCGTGGAGTAAAACTATATAACCGCTGACATTAGATACGCTTGCTTTGAGACCATAATCTGCCATAGCTTCTGCTACCGAATAGCCCAGTGCATGAGCGAACAGCCGCCGCAGCCGCTCTATCGCATGTAGCTGTCGTGGTATTGCTATACGTCGATCGTAGGCCAGTGCCGCCAACGGTTCCCGCGCAGAGTTACGATCCAGCCCGACCCGTAGACCATTGGCCCAGCGAGCGATCAACGCGCTCTTGATCAACCCCTGAGCATCGATAACAAAATCATAGTGGTTGCGGCGAAGCTGCTCTCTAAATTCAGAAATTTCACCACTACGCCACGCCTGCAGCCACCCCTTGCGCCAGCGCCTGATCGCTACCGGTATCACCTGATCGACCGCCGGATGCCACGCTGGCAATTCAGCAAACGACTCCTCTACCACCCAGTCAAACTCGATTCCAGGAAGCGCTGCGGCTGCATCAGAGAGCGCCGGTAGGGTGTGGATCAGATCACCCAGGGAGGATGTTTTGATAATCAGGGCTTTCAAAGTGGACGCCTATAGCTCTTAAATGACCTATTTTGACTCCCCACCCTAACCCTCCCCACCAATGGGGAGGGGATATATCCAGCCCAACATCTTGCTCCTCCCCCAAAAGTGGGGGAGGTTGGGAGGGGGAGTCTCAATAAAGAGAGGCACGACGATCTCATTACTTAGTAACTACGCTCTTGTTCCTAATAAAGTCACGCTCGCGTAGATAAGAGATGATAATCTCCACGCTCTCCTCCAGCGTCTGCGTATCGGTATCCACCATGATCTCTGGACTCTCCGGCTCCTCGTAAGGAGAGGATATCCCTGTATAGTTCTTGATAATCCCAGCCCGCGCCTTGGCATAGAGCCCCTTAACATCCCGCGCTTCACATGTCTGCAGACTGCATTGACAGTAGACCTCGATAAAATCTCCCTCCGGCATCAACGCCCGCACCTGACGGCGATCCCGGCGAAACGCAGAGATGAAAGCGGCCATGGCGATGATCCCAGCCTCGGCAAAGAGGTGGGTCATCTCACCGATACGGCGGACATTCTCCGCCCTATCCTCACCACTAAAACCGAGATCAGAGCAGAGGCCATGACGTACGTTGTCTCCATCAAATACAAATGATTGACAGCCAGCTGCAAACAGCTGCTTCTCTACCGCATTGGCCAGAGTAGATTTGCCGGCACCCGAGAGTCCGGTAAACCAGAGGACAACGCCCTTATGACCGTTACGCTCCTCCCGCTGTGCACGCTCTACAGTCTTGTCGTGCCAGACTACATCACTGCTTTTTCCCATTGCATCCTCTATATTAACGTCTGTAACTCATCACTCACCCGGCTGACCGATACTCCAGTCAGGCACCTCAAATGCCCCTCAGGACATTCACGTTTAAAACAGGGACTACAATCCAGCCCCAACTCTACCACTTTACTTCTCCGATTGAGTGGCGGGGTAAACCCAGGATCCGAAGAGCCATAGATTGCCACCAACGACCGATCCAGAGCAGCAGCTACATGCATCAACCCGGAGTCATTCGCCACCACTGCAGAGGCCAGTGAGAGTAGATCTACCACCTGCGCCATGGTGGTAAGGCCACTCAGATCGACACAGCGATCACCCGCAGCGCTGTTTACCGCACTACACACCTCCAGATCCCTATCTGATCCAAACAGCCAGACCGACCATCCACGCTCAATCCACTCTGCTGCCAGCTCACCATAACTCTGCTCCGGCCAGCGTTTGGCCGGACCATACTCCGCCCCTGGGCAGAGTGCCAATATCGGCCGCTCATCGCGGTTTAGGCCAAGGGCATTTAGGGCGGAGGCCACACTATCTTGCTCCACCTCCAGTTTTGGTAGTGGAATATCCGGTATCTCACGGCTGCTAGCCGGATGAGCCAGGGCGACAAAACGCTGTACCGTCATGCTCAGCAGAGATTTATCCAGGCGGCGGATATCATTCAGCAGGCCGTAGCGCATCTCACCTAGCCAGCCGGTGCGCTGGGGAATTCTGGCAAAAAATGGTATAAGCGCCGACTTGAGCGAATTGGGTAATAGAATAGCTTGGTCATACTGCTGCTCTCGCAGCACACGACCCAACTGCCAACGCTGCCGCAGCCCCAGTTGACCATGCCCCAGCGGCATATCAACCGCCGCGGCCACCTCCGGCATCCGCTCCAACAGAGGACGACTCCAACCTGGAGCAAGCACATCTATCGTCACTCCAGAGCGACTCTCTGCCAGCACCTTAAACAGGCTCTGAGCCATTACCATATCGCCTACCCATGATGGGCCGACTACCAGAATTTTGGTGGTATCACTCAGCGGTTACTCTCCTGCTAAGATTGAATACTACGTAGCCAGCGTCAACCAATCAGAGTTCTCGGCTCTACGCCCATGCACCTGATCAAAATAGAGCGTCTGTAGCCGCTCGGTTATGGGGCCACGGCCACCAGCGCCGATGGTGCGATTGTCCACCTCTCTGATCGGAGTAACCTCGGCAGCAGTGCCGGTAAAAAATGCCTCATCAGCGATATAGACCTCATCCCTGGTTATCCGCTTCTCTACCACCTCTATACCAAGCTCGGCACAGAGCTGCATCACAGTATTACGGGTAATACCATCCAGTGCAGAGGTTAGATCAGGGGTATATATCACTCCATCACGCACAATAAATACATTCTCTCCAGAACCCTCCATGACATAGCCCTCAGAATCCAACAGTAGCGCCTCATCATAACCACAATCCAGCGCCTCTTTTAGCGCCAGCATGGAGTTCATATAATTACCGTTGGCCTTGGCGCGACACATAGTTATGTTGACATGATGCCGAGTGAAGGATGAGACCCGGATCCGAATCCCCCTCTCCATCTCCTCCTCCCCCAGATAGGCTCCCCAGTTCCAGGCAGCTATCGTGGTATGTACCCGCAGGTTATCGGCACGCAGACCCATCCCTTCCGATCCGTAGAAACACATCGGTCGAATATAGGCTGAATCCAGACTGTTCTCCCTAACCACGTCAATCTGTGCCTGATTCAGGGTATCTGCATCGTGCGACATCTTCATCCCTAAAATATGGGCTGAACGGAATAGCCGATCAGTATGCTCCTGTAGCCTGAAGATAGCGGCCCCACGATCGGTTTTATAGGCACGCACACCCTCGAACACCCCCATGCCGTAGTGCAGGGTATGGGTAAGTACATGCACTTTAGCCTCGCGCCAAGGCACCATCTCGCCATCCAGCCAGATCACCCCATCACGGTCTGCCATTGTCTGCATTGCATCTTCCTCTAGGTTAACTAACTCTCTTCTAACATCATCGACTGCCACAGCTCACTCACCGCAGCACGCTCTTCTGACAACTCACTAGCATCTACCAAGCCAGACTCTTCGCGCAGTACATTGCGATGGCTAGTGTCTCTAAATTCACGATAGGCATCAGTCAACAGATCGGCCGTTTCAACCGTCACCACTCCATGCTCCGCCAACCCCTCCAGCAACCGAATATTATCACTCCACTCCAGCAAGCCCGGATAACGGCGCGCCTCGCGTAAAACCAGATATTGAACCATAAATTCTATATCTGCGATACCTCCAACACCCTGCTTAAGATCAAACACGCTATCTTTAGATCTATCCAGAGATTGCCGCATCTTCTCGCGCATCTCCTCCACTTCGCTACGCAACTTATCGGCATCACGCTGCTGCGACAGTACATCTATACGTATCTGCCGAAAGCGGTCAATCACCTCTTGATCACCGGCAATTGGACGCGCCCGCAGCAGTGCCTGATGCTCCCAAGTCCACGCCTGTTCACGCTGATACTCCGTAAAAGCCTCCAGAGAGGCGGCCAACATGCCGGAATTACCACTAGGGCGCAGCCGCATATCCACCTCATAGAGCTGCCCTGAGGGGGTGCGAGTAGAGTACATATGGATCATGCGCTGCCCCAGCCGCACATAGAAGACATCATTGGCAATCGCCATCTCACCATCTGTCATCGCATTAGCATCGTCATTACTATGCAGAAACACCAAATCAAGATCAGAGCCGTAACCCAGCTCTATACCGCCCAATTTACCATAGGCGATAACGGCAAAACCGGTAGCGTCACTAGATAGTCCAGACGGTCTGCCGTGACGCGCCACCATGTGTTCCCATGAGTACCGCATAACCTGAGCCGTCACTGTTTCCGCGATAGCTGTAAGATAGTCGCTAACCACCATCAGCGATATTACCTCGGTAATATCAGCTGCGGCGACCCTTAATTTGCTGCTACGATTGAACTGCCGTAACCGCTCCATCTGCTGCTCCAGGTCATCCGCATCGATGTTTGCCAACAGAATGCCTAGCTCTGCATCCAGCTCCTCTCTACTTAGTGGATAGTAGAGCCGTCGCGGATCCAGCAGCTCATCCAGCAGCATCGGATGTTTAGCCAGCCTGGTGGCAATCCAGGAACTAACACAGCTCAACCGTACCAGCTGCGACATAGCTATGGGACGCTCTACTAACAGAGATATATAAGCAGTACGGCGGGCAATCGCCTCCAAAATAGTGAGCACTCGCCCCAAAGTTGCCAGCGGCTCACCACTACCAGCAACCGCATCCAGCAGCAGCGGTATTAACTGCTCCAGCCGCTGCTGCCCTCGGGTCTCCATACTGCGGCAGGCTCTGGAACTGCGGAACTCATCCAGCTGTTGCAGCACCTGTTGTGGTTCGGAAAAACCGCTCTCGCCCAACCGTTCCAGCGCCTCATCGGCAATGAGTTCGCCGCGCCAGAGGGCCGCCAACTGATGCTCATCTGCCGATTCGTCCTCTGCCTGCGGGGTGGCAAAGACCTGATCGAAGTGGCTCTGCACCCGCTGTCTATGCTGCTCCAGTTCGGCAAAAAATGGCACCCATCCAACATGCCCCATAGAGCGCGCTAGACGCAACTTTCCCTCATCATCATCTGGAAGCAGGTGGGTCTGCCGATCCTGCCACGCCTGTAGTCTATTCTCCACCAGACGCAGAAACCGGTAGGCATCGGTAAGCTCCTCTACCGCATACTCTGGCAGCAACTCCTTCTCTGCCAGCAGCTCCAGTACGGGCAGGATAGGACGGATCTGCAAATCTGGATCACGCCCGCCACGCACCAACTGAAAGGCCTGGCCGATAAACTCAATCTCCCGGATACCACCAGGGCCGAGTTTAATGTTATCTGCCATACCCTTACGCTGTAGCTCCCGACTGATCATCTGCTTCATCTTGCGCAGTGATTCAATCGAGCTGAAATCGAGATAGCGGCGATAGACAAAAGGGCGCAACATCTGCATCAGCTCATCCTCCAGCTGCTGCTCACCCACCACCACCCGCGCCTTGACCATGGCATAACGCTCCCACTCACGGGCGTGAGATTGATAGTACTCCTCTATCGCATCCAGACTCATGGCGAGCGGGCCGGATTCACCAAACGGACGCAACCGTACATCTACCCGAAAGACAAATCCATCTTCGGTCTGGCTGTTGAGCGCCTTGATCAACTGCTGACAGAGGCGGATAAAGAACTGCTCATTGCTCTGAAAGCGACCACCCTCTACCTCACCATGCTGCTGAAAAACGAAGATCAGATCTATATCAGAGGATAGATTCAGCTCCCGCGCGCCCAACTTACCCATACCTAGTACCAGCAGGCTCTGCTTGCTACCATCTTCACCCCGTGGCACCCCATGCTGCTCTAGTGCCCAGCTATAGAGTAGCTCCAGCGCCTGCCCCACGCAGATATCGGCCAGTTCAGATAGATCCTCCAGGGTCTCAGCGAGCGGCGCATCCCCGGAGAGATCACGCCAGATGATACGTACCATCTGGTAGCGCCTAAACTGCCGCAGTACCCGCTGTAGCGCAGCCTCATCCTCTACCTCTATCAACTTGCTAGCAAGCTCTGCAGCCATATCTCCCGATTGGAGTGTCCGACTCAGAGCACCGCTCTCTCGTAGGGTTGGAAGCAGCGCCATATCTTGCAAACAACTCTGAGCAACAAAACCGCTCGCCTCCCAAACCCGGTACAGAACAGCTATAAATTCATCTGGCAGGTCACTCACAATAGCAGCCTCTGCGGCCTGTTCCAGCCACTGCTGCCAATGCTGCTTCGCCTGTGCGCTTGGATCTGCAACCGAAGTGTCGTGCATGGATTTAATCTCCGCCATATATTGCTACTCTAATCTATTGCCCTATTATTAATAGGAACATACTAAATGAGAACGTATGTAGCAATTTTCTGCTATTCATTCATATAGATCGCCGCTCCTGGCCATCGCTTACGACCGCCAGGGATGGTGGAAGTGCAGAAAACGCTTGGAGCAGTTTTCTGCCGTCCATCCATGGAGATCGCCGCTCCTGCGCTTCCCTGCGCCCGCGGCATACACTCCATCCATGGAGATAAAAAAGCCCCGCCGAAGCGGGGCTTTTATACAGCAGCATGGTGAGACGTTTACATCATGCCGCCCATACCGCCCATACCGCCCATACCACCCATGCCACCCATATCCGGCATGGCAGGAGCAGCAGCAGCGTCTGCAGGCTCATCGGCCACCATAGCTTCGGTGGTAATCATCAAGCCAGAGACAGAAGCGGCGTTTTGCAGTGCAGTACGAGTCACCTTGGTTGGATCAAGGATACCCATAGCGATCATATCGCCATACTCACCAGTTCCGGCATTGTAGCCAAAGTTACCTTCACCATCGGCCACTTTATTGACGACTACAGAGGCCTCATCACCAGCATTAGCTACGATCTGGCGCAGCGGCTCCTCCATGGCACGACACGCCAGGCTAACACCGACCTCCTGGTCATGGTTGGCACTATCAATCTCACCCAGCGCTTGCAGGGCACGAATCAGAGCAACACCACCGCCCGGGATAACACCCTCTTCTACGGCTGCACGAGTAGCGTGTAGAGCATCTTCAACCCGCGCCTTCTTCTCTTTCATCTCAACTTCAGTAGCAGCACCAACCTTGATAACGGCAACCCCACCAGCTAGTTTGGCAACCCGCTCCTGCAGCTTCTCTCTATCATAATCGGAGCTGGTATCTTCTATCTGAGCACGCACCTGATCTACCCGCGCCTTGATATCAACCTCGGAGCCGGCACCATCAATAATGGTGGTATCATCTTTGGTAATCTGAATCTTCTTGGCACTACCAAGCTCATCCAGCCCAGCCTTCTCCAGGGTCAAACCGACCTCTTCTGAGATCACGGTAGCACCGGTGAGTATAGCCACATCCTGCAGCATCGCCTTACGTCGATCACCAAAACCTGGGGCCTTAACAGCACACACCTTGACGATCCCACGAATATTGTTCACCACCAGAGTAGCCAGCGCCTCACCATCAATATCTTCAGCGATGATCAGCAGTGGCCGCCCAGACTTGGCTACAGCCTCTAGTACCGGAAGCAGGTCGCGGATATTGGATAGCTTCTTGTCATGCAACAAGATCATAGGATCCTCTAACTCAGCCGACATATTCTGCTGGTTGTTAGCAAAATAGGGGGAGAGGTAGCCACGATCAAACTGCATGCCCTCAACCACGTCTAGCTCATTATCCAGAGCGGAGCCCTCTTCTACAGTAATAACGCCCTCTTTTCCCACCTTCTGCATCGCCTCAGCAATGATGTTACCGATAGACTCATCGGTATTGGCGGAGATGGTGCCTACCTGGGCGATCTCTTTGTCATCCGAGCATGGCTTGGAGAGCTTCTGTAGCTCAACTACGGTAGCAGCAACGGCCTTGTCCAGACCACGCTTAAGATCCATCGGGTTCATCCCGGCAGCGACCGCTTTCAGGCCCTCACGTACCATAGCCTGTGCCAACACTGTGGCTGTGGTAGTGCCGTCACCAGCAATATCAGAGGTGTGTGAAGCGACCTCTTTCACCATCTGTGCGCCCATGTTCTCAAACTTATCGGATAGCTCTATCTCCTTAGCCACGGAGACGCCATCTTTAGTCACAGTCGGTGCGCCAA
This sequence comes from uncultured Gammaproteobacteria bacterium, assembly GCA_965602975.1. Classification (GTDB taxonomy): domain Bacteria; phylum Pseudomonadota; class Gammaproteobacteria; order Chromatiales; family Chromatiaceae; genus CBFDBF01. Next base: position 10,334 of record CBFDBF010000008.1, read on the forward strand.
AGGATTTATCCAGTACCACGTTGCGACCTTTAGGCCCTAGAGTAACTTTAACGGCATCCGCTAAAATATTAACGCCCTGCATCATACGGCTGCGGGCGGAGTTACCAAACTTTACCTCTTTCGCACTCATTGCGTTATTCCTCGAAAATCTAGAATTCTTAAATTTTAGTGTGGATCTGCTGCTACTTACGGCTTATACCGCAGCAATCAGCTCTCAACCACACCCACAATATCCTCTTCGCGCATCACCAGCAGCTCTTCGCCTTCAACCTTTACCTCAGTGCCGGAGTATTTGCCAAACAGGACCCTGTCCCCAATCTGAAGATCCATTGGACGGACATTGCCGTTCTCCAGGATCTTGCCTTTACCAACGGCCAACACCTCACCCATAACCGGCTTTTCAGTGGCGGAATCTGGAAGCACTATGCCTCCTGGGCTAGTACGCTCCTCTTCCATACGACGAACGATCACGCGATCGTGCAGTGGACGAATATTCATCTACCGAGTTCTCCTAAAAATATGAAATAAATCAACGGTTTCCCAATATACGGCAGAATATTATCTTAAAGGGCTCCTCTATCAATCAGTGTTTAGCCTCTATGTGCTAAAACAGAATCAATATATGTGCCCTAACGTTATCTGCCAAGTGAGCGGTAATATATAGGGGCAAACTTCCCAGAGTCAAGGGATAGAGTAAAATTTACCCCAATTTATTTGAGTGATCGATCCAGCTTCTGCAGCCGTTGTGGCGTCCCCACATCCACCCAGCCTCCGTTAAGCCTCTCGCCACTCACCCGACCCTCTGTTATCGCCGCCCGCAGCAGTGGTGTCAACGGGAAAGAGCCGCCACTACACTGCGCAAACAACTCCGGCCGATAGAGGCCGATACCGCTGAAGGTCAACCGCTCACCCTCTCCGCTGGAGAGCATGCCGTTGTGCAGCAGAAAATCGCCCCTACTGTTGTGCTCTGGATTGGGCACCAGCAGTAGATGGGCAAGCTCAGCAGCTCCACATCTGACCTCTGAAAAATCACACTCTGTCCAGATATCACCATTTATCACCAGAAAGGGCGCGTCGCCCAGCAGTGGTAGAGCGTTGAATATTCCGCCGCCGGTCTCTAGTGCGCCCTCCGGCTCCGGCGAGTAGGTTATAGAGAGCCCCCAGCGGCCGCCATCCCCCAGCGACTCTTCAATCTGTCGCCCCAGATGTGCGTGATTTATCACCAAATGGGTAAACCCCGCCTTGGTCAGCGCCTCCAAGTGGTACTGGATCAGAGGTTTGCCACCCACATTTAGCAGCGGCTTGGGGGTAGTGTTGGTTAGGGGGCGCATCCTCTCACCCCGCCCCGCTGCCAAAATCATCGCTTGAGTCGGTTTTTCGTGTCGGTTCATAATGAAGATGATATCAGGAAATAGGGGCTAGGCTGGGGATGGTCCCAAAAAACACCAAACTTGTGGCTCTGGCTACAACTCTATTGTCATCTGTTGGTGTATCGCACTTGGTTTGCACTATGTACACCCCCTAAACCAGTGCCGAGTACGGTTTGCAAATGCGACCAAGGAGAGCATCACCGGTACCTCCACCAGAACCCCTACAACAGTAGCCAGTGCCGCTCCTGATTTCAGACCAAACAATGAAATAGCAACCGCTACCGCCAATTCAAAAAAATTAGAGGTGCTAATCATACTGGCGGGGGCAGCAATATTATGCGGTAACTTTATGGCCTTAGCCGACATATATGCGAGCGCAAAAATTCCATATGTTTGTAGCAGTAGAGGAATCGCTATAAGCATGATTGCCAGCGGATGTTCCAAAATCGTCTGCGCCTGAAAACCAAATAGCAAAACAACTGTAGCCAGCAATCCTGTAACAGATACAGGTTTCAACATATCAAGGAAATGGTTCAGTCGTTCATGGTTGTCCGCTGAGTCCAACATCTTGCGGGTAAAGATACCGGCAAGCAATGGAATCAGCACATATAAAATAATCGATAAAACCAGTGTGTCCCACGGCACATGAACATCACTCACGCCCAACAGCAAAGCGGTGATCGGGGCAAAGGCAAATATCATAATGACATCATTCACTGCGACTTGAATCAGAGTATAGTTAGCGTCACCTTTAGTCAGTTGACTCCATACAAATACCATCGCAGTACAAGGCGCAACCCCCAGCAGGATCATCCCGGCAATATATTCAGTTGCAACCTGAGGATCGACCAAGTCCGCAAAGATTACTCTAAAGAATAACCAGCCTATGGCGGCCATGGTGAATGGCTTGATGAGCCAGTTAAAAACGACCGTGAATACCAGTCCTGTGGGATTTTTGGCTACATCTTTAATTGACGTAAAATCGACCTGAACCATCATAGGATAGATCATGACCCAGATAAAAACAGCCACCAGCATATTAACACTGGCGTACTCTAGCCCGGCAATAAATTGAAACAGTTCTGGCACTATATTGCCCAGCACAATGCCAACCAGGATACACAACCCCAACCAAACTGACAGGTAGCGCTCAAATAATCCCATAATCCATTACACCTATGTAATTTGAACCAGTGCTGCTTGCAGCTCTGTTGCACTCATATGCTCAAAGTCTACTGCTAAAATCTTCTTGGTTCGAGTCTCGATCGTATCCATCACCGAGAAAAAGGCATCCCTGACCTCCTCTTCGGTTCCCTCCAATTTTGATGGATCAGGCAGCCCCCAGTGGATCTTGGCACACTGCCCAAGCCACACTGGGCAAGGCTCATCTGCTGCGCTGTCACAGACGGTAACCACCACATCAGGATTAATAGATTCAAACGCATCCCAAAACTGGCTTTTTAGCCCTTCCGTTGAAACTCCTCGTGCCTGGAGGTATTTGATTGATAATGGATGCACCTCTCCCACCGGCTGGCTCCCAGCACTATATGCGGTCAGCTCTCCTTGGGACAGATGATTGGTGATGGCCTCGCTCAGTATGCTGCGACAACGATTATGCGTGCAAATAAACAGGATTTTCATAAAAACCCTTTAACTTGAATCACAGCGATACTGACGATCATTCGCTGCTTTGATCATTACTCTTAAAACCCTCCAACTCTTTTTAATTTGACTATGCCGACACCATTTTAGGGAGCCTCTGATTAATTCCTTCCCCGCTTGCGGGGGAGGTTAGGAGGGGGATTAAGTCACTGGTTTGACTCCCCCTCCCCGCCTCCCCCACTCGTGGGGGAGGGGCTAAACGGTATTAATCAGAGGTTCCTTAGCACTCTTAAGGTGCCCTCTCATGGTAGATGACGCTAACAACAGGTAATATTTTGAGTCGGGTCTCAATCCTAACAGACCCTAACCCTTCATTGAGTCAAAAAACTCATTGTTAGTCTTGGTCACCTTAAGCTTGTCGATCAGAAACTCCATTGCAGCCAGCTCATCCATCGGGTGCAGGATCTTACGCAGGATCCACATCTTCTGAAGATCAGCCGGTTTCATCAGCAGATCCTCACGCCGAGTGCCGGAGCGGTTGATATTGATAGCTGGGAAGATCCGCTTCTCGGCTATCCGGCGATCCAGATGGATCTCCATGTTGCCGGTACCCTTAAACTCTTCGTAAATCACATCATCCATACGCGATCCGGTCTCGACCAAAGCGGTGGCGATAATGGTCAAGCTGCCACCTTCCTCAACATTTCTGGCCGCCCCAAAAAAACGTTTTGGCCGTTGCAGTGCATTGGCATCAACACCACCAGTCAGCACCTTGCCGGATGATGGAATAACGGTATTATAAGCACGAGCCAGCCGGGTGATAGAGTCGAGCAAAATAACCACATCCTTTTTGTGCTCTACCAACCGCTTCGCCTTGGCGATAACCATCTCTGCTACCTGTACATGACGAGCTGCTGGCTCATCAAAGGTGGATGAGATCACTTCACCCCGAACAGAGCGCGCCATCTCGGTCACCTCCTCCGGACGCTCGTCGATCAACAGCACCATCAGATAGCACTCCGGATGATTATGCGCGATAGACTGTGCAATGTTCTGCATCAGCATGGTCTTACCCGCCTTGGGTGGAGAGACAATCAATCCACGCTGACCTTTACCAATCGGGGCGCACAACTCGATAGTACGAACGGTTATATCTTCAGTACTACCGTTACCTATCTCGAGATTAAACTTGTCATTGGCAAACAGCGGGGTGAAGTTCTCAAACAGGATCTTGTTCTTTGCATCTTCCGGTGTGTCATAGTTGATCTTATCTACCTTGAGCAGTGCAAAGTAACGCTCACCCGATTTAGGTGGACGAATCTTACCCGAGATAGTATCGCCGGTACGCAGACTGAACCGTCTGATCTGACTGGGCGAGACATAGATATCATCCGGCCCTGCCAGATAGGAGCAGTCGGCAGAGCGGAGAAAGCCGAAGCCATCCTGGAGTATCTCCAGCACTCCATCCCCATATATATCTTCACCCTTTTTGGCGTGCGCCTTAAGGATGGAGAATATTAGATCCTGTTTGCGGGAGCGGGCCATGCCCTCAACCCCCATAGATGATGCCAAAGAGACCAAGTCGGCCGCTGGAGTCTGTTTTAGTTCGGTAAGATTCATGAGTTATTTGATAGGTAGTTAATAAAAGAAGAGGTGGGCACGGAGCGCCCGAGAAGTGCTACTTAAAGTTAATTAGGAAAAACTATGTTCAGGGGTGTCTGCTATTTCTCAGGACAACACCTAGAGACGCTTCCATCTCTAGGTGCTCTGACTATATTTGATCAATTCTGGCCGTTTTAGACGTTGCTGTCAATAAATGCTGTCAACTGGGAGACGGATACTGCACCAACCTTGGTCGCCTCTACCTCACCATTCTTGAACAGCATCAGTGTGGGAATACCACGGATACCATAACGGGGCGGTGTGTTTGGGTTATCATCGATATTGAGTTTAGCGATCTTTACCTTTCCTGAATACTGACTCGCAATCTCATCTAGTACCGGAGCAATCATTTTGCAAGGGCCACACCACTCAGCCCAATAATCCACCAATACCATCTCACCACTCTGCAATACTTCTGACTCAAAAGAGTCATCAGTTACATGCACGACTTCTCCGCTCACTTAGATCTCCCCAATTTAAAATCGCACCACACTGTGCAGGGTCGCACTGATGCTATGAAAATATAGTGTAAAAAAATCAAGAGTTGGTTGCTACGACTTATGATGAATTTAGACATCTGCCCCTATTTGATCTGAATATTTTATCTATTGCAAGTCCCATCCTGCCCCGATTTCATGTATTCTAACGCGCCATGAGCGATAAACACTTAACAGACATACGTTTCGACAGCTTCGGATTCAGCCCTGATATAATGCAAGGTGTTGAAGACGCAGGCTTTTCTCTATGCACACCAATCCAGGCGGAGACCATACCACTGGCTCTTGACGGCCAGGACATTGCTGGGCAGGCACAGACTGGGACCGGTAAAACAGCTGCTTTTTTACTGGCCACATTCCACCATCTACAAAAAAACCCCGTCAGCGACCACCGTAAAAAAACCCAACCGCGGGCAGTTATGCTAGCCCCAACTCGAGAGCTGGCCATCCAGATACATAAGGATGCAGAGGTGCTGGGACGCCACACAGGATTCAGATTGGGACTGGTTTATGGTGGTACAGGTTATGATAGTCAGCGGCGACAACTACAAGATGGGGTGGACATCCTTATAGGCACCCCTGGTCGTCTAATCGACTACTTTAAGCAGCATATCTTTGACCTAAAAGAGCTGCAGGTCATCGTCCTGGATGAGGCAGACCGAATGTTTGATCTCGGCTTCATCAAGGATATCCGCTATCTACTGCGGCGTATGCCACCACCAGAGAAACGGCTGGGACTACTCTTCTCTGCCACCCTCTCCTATCGGGTTATTGAACTCGCTTACGAGCACATGAACAACCCAGAAGAGGTCAAGATTGAGACCGATAAGGTTACGGCAGACAAGGTGACCCAAGTCTGCTACATGGTGGCCAATGATGAGAAGATCCCCCTGCTAATCGGCCTGCTGCGCCATATAGACCCTCGCCGCACCATAGTTTTTGTCAACACCAAACGGGCAGCAGACAAAGTATGGGGTTTCCTGGAGGGCAACAACATCCAAGCCGCTGTGCTCTCGGGAGATGTCCCACAAA